>SLOR01000072.1 GCA_007132395.1 Bacteroidales bacterium | reverse complement strand
CGGTGCTACCAATGCCCTGAGGGTATTTGGCAACAGGGCCGGTGCGCTGGTACTCATACTGGATGCCCTGAAGGGTTTTACAGCCATTTATCTGAGTCGTTTCTTTGCTCCCGAATCCTTCTCTTCTGAAAACAACCTGGTAATTTACCAGTTGCTGCTGGGCTCCATGGCCTTGCTGGGGCACGTGTTTCCCGTGTTTGCCTCCTTCAGGGGAGGGAAAGGCATTGCCACGCTGGTGGGTATTGCAATTGCACTTTTCCCCGGTGCCGTTCTCATTTGCCTGGGGGTGTTCCTGCTGTTCTTTCTTCCCACACGCTATGTATCGCTGGGCTCCATGTCGGCAGCCATTGCCTTTCCCGTTGTAGTTGTATGGATTATGCAAAGCAACCTTACCGCCGAAATCATCTTTGCCATTGCTGTGGCGGTATTTGTTCCCCTTACCCATCATAAAAACATTAAGAGGTTACTCAAAGGAGAGGAAAACAAACTGCTATTCCGCAAGAAAGGCATTGCAGGAGAAATGACAGATACCAAAGTCTGATTCGTATTACAGGACTGTATTACCAAATCTTACCTTACAGGCTGCATAGGGTTTACAGCAAACCATGTGCAGCCTGAATCATATCAGGGCGCTTACACACTCGCAGTAAAACTGCATTGAGTTGAAGTTGATACAAAAAGAATTGCAGTGTGTACAAAAACATTCGTCTTATTGTAATGTTAAACAGACTGAATTGGTGCAGAAAAAAGTAATTACCTGTCCAATTGCAGAGAACCGTATATTTTATTTACCTTTGGAAAGAAAATACAATAGTATTGCAATGAAGGCAGCGGTTTCGCAGCCCAAATGAGTAAAATTATCACTGTTATGAGCAAAGAAAAAACAAGAGGCTCCGAAGGCACGCAGTTTCTTGAAACCCAAATCAGGGAGCTTGTTGTGCATAATGATGATTTCAACACCTTTGATTTTGTAATCAAAACATTGATTGAAGTTTGTGAGCATGAACCTGAACAGGCTGAACAATGCACGCTCGTTATTCATTATAACGGAAAATGCGCTGTAAATTCGGGCGACTATCATTCGCTTGAACCCAAATACAGAGAAATTATCAACAGGGGGATTACTGCCACCATTGAATAAACCACTACAACATCGGATAATTCATGGCAAACAGCAATTCAGTCTGAAAGTTGTTTTAAAACCATAAAGCCAAACCTAACAACAAAATGAGCTGGATAATTATAATTACTTTAATAGTAGTAGGGCTGATATTTCTCTTACTTGAAATACTCGTTGTGCCCGGTGCCACCGTGGTAGGCATCGTAGGTGCTGCCATGATGGCCTTCGGTGTTTACTCGGCCTACAGTGCGCATGGCTCCACAGCGGGCACTTATACCCTTGCAGGCACCCTGGTGCTGAGCATATCGTCACTGGCAATGGCGCTCAAAAGCAATACATGGAAAAGGGCCATGCTGGGCACGGAGATGGATGGAAGAGTAAACACCTTTGAGGCCGATGTGGTAAAACCCGGCGATGAAGGTGTTGCAATCTCGAGGCTCAACCCCATGGGCAAAGCCCTTATCAATGGAGAGTATTACGAGGTTACTTCAAAGGACAACCTGCTCAGCCAGAACACAGAAATTATAGTAACAAAAGTTGACGGAAATAAAATCATTGTTAAATCAAAAACCGAATAAAAAATGGATGCAAACTTTGGAATGATTATCGCCATTGCGGTGGTAAGTATTTTGGGATTATGGATCATCTTCTACTTTATACCCGTAGGATTATGGTTCTCGGCGCTGGTATCAGGCGTACGTATTAGCCTGCTGCAACTGGTGCTTATGCGCTGGAGGAAAATCCCCCCTGCAGTAATTGTTAACAACCTTATTTCGGCCACCAAAGCAGGCCTGAAGCTCAACCGCGACGATCTGGAAGCCCACTTCCTGGCAGGTGGTAGAGTAAAAGCCGTGGTAAATGCACTTATCAGTGCCGATAAAGCCAATATTAACCTGGATTTCAAAACCGCCACAGCCATCGACCTGGCAGGTCGTGATGTGCTGGAAGCTGTGCAGATGTCGGTAAAACCCAAAGTAATCAACACACCTCCCGTAGCCGCCGTGGCAAAAGATGGTATTCAGCTCATTGCCAAAGCAAGGGTTACCCTGCGTGCCAACATCAAGCAGCTGGTAGGTGGTGCCGGTGAAGAAACCATCCTGGCCCGTGTGGGTGAAGGGATTGTTACCTCCATTGGTTCGGCCAGCAACCACAAGCAGGTGCTGGAAAACCCCGACAGTATTTCCAAGGTAGTACTTTCCAAAGGACTTGACTCTGGTACGGCCTACGAAATTCTCTCCATCGATATCGCCGATATCGACGTGGGGAAAAACATTGGCGCCATGCTGCAGATCGACCAGGCCAATGCCGATAAAAACATTGCACAGGCCAAAGCCGAGGAAAGAAGGGCTATGGCTGTTGCTGCCGAGCAGGAAATGAAGGCCAAGGCACAGGAAGCCCGCGCCAAGGTTATCGAGGCGGAAGCCGAAATCCCCAAAGCCATTTCAGAATCCTTCCGCAGTGGAAACCTGGGAATTATGGATTATTACAAAATGGAGAATATCAAGTCAGACACCACAATGAGGGACAATATCGCCAAGCCCCAGTCTGGCCAAAGCAAAGGCAAATCAGATGACTCTACCAAGAAATAAAACCATCTGATTTCCACAATTCTTAAAAACCCCGCTGTTTTGAAAAATATTTTCTGCAGCGGGGTTTTGCTTGCTCATCTAAACAAACCCCATTTTGTAGTGTTGGTTTGCTTAGCAAAAAGGAAATCATGCTAAAGTTTTGAAATCCCTTTATCTTTGCTTTTCATGATGTATCTATGATTGTTTAACCCATAACTCAGCACCTTGAATATTAACTTCATTTCCGACTATCCATGGTGGTTTCTGTTATTCTGCCTTCTCACAGGTGCAGCAGCAGCAGCATTGCTCTATTATCGCAATAATAGAGAAGACTTCAGCCCCCGCAAAAAGAAACTTCTTGCGGCCTTCCGCTTCGGAGTCATCACATTGCTGTGCTTCTTTCTGTTGTCCCCTCTGCTCAAGATGACCATAACCCAAAAGCAGGAGCCTATTATTCTGTTTTTCCAGGATAACAGCCAGTCGGTAATCACAGGTAATGACTCGCTGTTTATGCAAACACAATACATGGATAATCTTCAGGAGTTATTTGCCGGACTGGAACAAGATTATGATTTCCAGGCTTATGCATTTGGAGAAGATATAAGAGAAGCGTATTCATTCGACTTTTCCGATAAAACAACGGATATGTCGGAAATCATACGCTGGATCCAAAGCCGTTACAGCAACCGTAACATTGGCGCGGTAATCATTGCCGGCGATGCCATTTACAACCGCGGGCAAAACCCCTTGTACATGTCGGCCGACTCCTGGGCTCCTTTTTACACACTGGCGCTGGGCGACACAACACCCCGGCGGGATCTTATTATCAACCGTCTGAATCACAACCGCATTACCTATCTTAACAACATTTTTCCCCTTGAGATCACCATTGAGGCACGTCAGGCAAGAGGCAGCAGAAGCACCGTGCGGGTGATTCATGAAGGAGAAACGGTATTTGAGCAGGATGTCAGTTTTACTTCCAACACCCATTTTGAAACCCTGCTGGTGCAACTGGAAGCCCTTGAACCCGGCATCCAAAGGTATAGGGTGGAAATAGACCCCATTGCCGATGAGATAACACTGGCCAATAATACTCAGGAATTTTTCATAGAGGTAATTGATAGTCGACAGAAAATCCTTATCCTGGCAAATGCCCCCCATCCCGATGTGGGCGCACTGAAAATGGCGCTGGAAGACAATGAAAATTATGAGGTGAAGGTTAGCCTTATCAAGGATTTTGATGAAAGCATCCGGGAGTACAATCTCATAATCTGGCATCAGCTGCCTTCTTCTGCCCATCTGGCGCAGGATATGATGAACCAGGCGAACCTGGCTGCCATGCCCCAGCTTTTTGTCCTGGGCACACAGAGTAATATCCCGGCCTTTAACCGCTTGCAAACGGGCCTGCAAATACAGGTGCGTTCAGCGCAATACAATGATGCACGGGCCGAAGTCAATGAAAATTTCAACCTTTTCCAGCTGAGCAGCGACATCCGGCAACTATTGCCCCAACTGCCCCCCCTCAGTGCTCCCTTTGCCAGTTACAACCTGGCTCCGGCAGCACAGGTGTTGGGCTTTCAGCGTATAGGAAATGTATCCACCCAGTATCCCCTGGTGGTTTTCTCCGAAAGCGGGGAAAGGAAAACCGGTATCATTACCGGAGAAGGAATATGGCGCTGGCGCCTGGGCAATTATGCCCGCAACAACAGCCACGATATGTTCAACGACCTGGTTTCGCGATCCATTCAGTTTCTCTCGGTAGTAGAAGACAAAAGTTTATTCCGGTTAAACACGCAAAATTTCCTTTATGAAAATCAGCCTGCTATCTTTGAGGCAGAATTATACAACCGCAGTTACGAACTGGTGAACGAGCCCGACGTGCATCTCACCATTACCAACGATGAAGGGCTTGAATTTGATTATATCTTTTCCCGCACCGGCACTGCTTATCAGCTCAATGCCGGCGTGTTTCCGGTGGGCGAATACCAGTACCGGGCCAATGTTAGATTTGGGCAGGAAACCTTTACCGCAGAAGAAATTTTCACCGTATCACCCCTGAACCTGGAAACCCTCAACACCATCGCCAACCACAACCTGCTTTTTCAAATGGCAGAAAATACCGGGGCACAGATGTTTTACCCTGGTCAGGAAGAACTATTGCTGCAAGCTATTAAGGAAAGAACAGACATCAGGCCCGTCTTGTACACCCTCAACGAATATGAAGATTTAATTAACCTCCGGTGGATTTTCTGGTTACTGCTGCTGCTATTGTCGGTAGAATGGTTTATCCGAAAGTATTCGGGAAGCTATTAAAGACAGATCAGAGAAAGGTCGAAGAAAAATATGTATGCGGTTCATTAACTGCATTTTCCATTGCGCAGGCACAAAAAAACTAAAAAACAAATGGCAGAAACACTGTTTATCATCATTATTGCAATCCTTGTTTTTGATTTCCTGTTCGACAGGCTCATCGATTATCTTAATGCCACCCGCTGGAGCAATTTGCTTCCTGAGGAGCTGAAAGGGATTTATGATGAGGACAAATACCGCAAATCTCAGGAATATCAGAGGGAGAATACGCGTTTCCGTTTGTTTACCTCCTCCCTTGGGTTAATTCTTATACTTGCATTTTTGCTGCTGGGAGGTTTTGCTTTTTTAGATGATTGGGTGAGGCAATTTACTGAGCATCCCATTTTAATGGCCCTGCTGTTCTTTGCCGTTATCGGGCTGGCCAGCGATTTGCTTTCCATCCCCTTCGATCTTTACGACACTTTCGTAATTGAGGAAAAGTACGGCTTTAACCGCACCACTCCAAAAACATGGATAGCTGATAAACTCAAAGGATATCTGCTGGCCGCATTGCTGGGCGGAGGTCTACTTGCAGCTTTTGTGGGTTTTTATGCTTTTGCCGGAAAGTTTTTCTGGCTCTACGCATGGTTGTTTCTCACAGGGTTTTCCATTTTCATGACCATGTTCTACAGTACCCTCATCGTTCCGATTTTCAACAAACAAACACCTCTTGAACAAGGCGAGTTGCGCCAGGCCATTGAGGATTTTGCGAGCAAGGCAGGTTTCCGGCTGGATAATATTTTTGTTATCGACGGCTCAAAAAGAAGCTCCAAAGCCAATGCTTATTTCGCCGGCCTGGGCGCCAAAAAACGTATCGTGCTATATGACACGCTTATTCAGGAACACACGACAGAAGAATTGGTCGCCGTGCTGGCACACGAGGTAGGGCACTACAAGAAAAAGCATATCATAAAGGGTATGGTGGTATCGGTACTGCACACCGGCCTAATGCTTTACCTGCTGGGCTTATTTATCAATCAGCCGGTGTTGTCAATGGCACTGGGAGTAGAGCAAAGCAGTTTCCATATTGGCATCATCGCTTTTGGCCTGCTGTATTCGCCCGTAAGCACTTTGCTGGGTATTGCAGGCAACTGGATGTCGCGCAAACACGAATACGAGGCCGATGCCTTTGCTGCGCACGAGTATAATCCCACCCCCTTACAAACGGCACTGAAGAAACTCTCAGTCAACAACCTGAGTAACCTGCGTCCCCACCCGCTGCATGTATTTATCAACTACTCACATCCGCCCCTTTTACAAAGACTGCATCACCTGGAAAAATTCAAATAAGAACCTTCAAACCCATTGTTAAATCATGCCCAAACCCCTGGCTGAAATATTACGTCCTGATTCCCTTGACACATACCTGGGTCAGCGACACCTGGTAGGAGAAAATGCAGTGCTGCGCAAAAGCATTGAAAGCGGAAATATCCCCTCCATGATTCTGTGGGGCCCGCCGGGCGTGGGTAAAACAACCCTTGCCTTGTTGATTGCCAAACAGCTCAACAGAGTATTCTTTACCCTTAGTGCTGTAAGCTCCGGGGTGAAAGATGTAAGAGCAGTTATAGAACAGGCAGGCAAAGCCCAGGGAGATGCCATACTATTCATTGACGAGATTCACCGATTCAGCAAATCGCAGCAGGATTCGCTGCTGGCAGCCGTTGAAAAAGGAATCATTACCCTCATTGGGGCTACCACAGAAAATCCTTCCTTCGAGGTAATTTCTCCCCTGCTCTCCCGCTGCCAGGTCTATATCCTTAAAGAACTGGAGGTGGAGGATTTGGTCCTTTTACTGGAAAAAGCCAGAGAACATGTTGAAAACAATTCTGCCAGGAAAATCACCATTAAGGAAAACGAAGCCCTGCTGCGCATCAGCGGCGGAGATGCACGTAAACTACTCAATGCCTTTGAGCTGGTTACGGGTTCGCAGCAAGACACACACATTGAAATAAACAACGCTATTGTGCTGGACCTTATCCAGCAAAACCTTGTGCTTTACGACAAGTCGGGAGAGATGCACTATGATATTATTTCTGCTTTTATAAAATCGGTGCGCGGCAGCGATCCCAATGCCGCCGTGTATTACCTGGCCCGTATGATAGAAGCCGGAGAAGACGCCAAATTCATTGCCCGCCGACTGGTAATCCTCGCCGCTGAAGACATCGGGAATGCCAATCCCAACGCCCTGTTGCTGGCTACCGAAGGCTTTCAGGCCGTAAACCTTATTGGCATGCCTGAAAGCCGCATCATCCTCAGCCAGATTACTACCTACCTGGCATGTTCGCCCAAAAGCAACGCAGCCTATATGGCCATTGGCAAGGCACAGAAAGTTGTTCGCCAAACCGGCGACCTGCCTGTACCCCTGCCTCTGCGCAATGCACCTACCAAGCTGATGAAAGAGGTGGGTTATGGTAAAGACTATAAGTATGCGCACGATTTCCCGGGAAGTTTTGCCTGGCAGGAATTCCTGCCTGAAAAAATATCAGGAACCACTTTTTACGATCCCGGCGACAATGCCCGGGAAAAAGAACAGAGAACCCGCCTGAAAGCATTGTGGAAAAGCAAATATGGGTATTAGAAACGCGGGCTGAAAGCCCAGCTAAATTCAGCCCAGTGGCATCGCCCTGGGATTAAATTGAAAGTCATCGTCGGACGCCATGTAAGGGCAAATTAAAAATCAAACAGTCAATCATTTTTTGATAAGCTGCCCTTACAGGGCGCAGATGATTTTTCTTAACCTTTTCCCCCCAAGGCGATGCCATTGGGCTAAAATAAGTTGTCCTTTCAGGACGCTCCTTGACTAATTTGAAACCAATGGCAATGGGAACTTCGTATTGTTCTTAGCTACTGCCAGCAGTTTTAGCCGCCGGAACTTAATTCCATTTTTCGTGTAATCTTTTCAGCATTACTTTAAACAATTACTGAGATTCATTGTTACCTCTAACCGAAACATGCACCGGAAATATCCGGAATTGTGTTCAATTAATCTGGAAACAAACCATCTCACATTAACAAAATCAAAGTAAAAATGAAAAAGTTGAAATTATTCACAGCAGTAATCGCGGGTATTCTTTTTATTGCCTCATGCGCAGGACCCAGTGAAAAAGCAGCAGAAATTTCTGAAAGGCTGGAGCCAGGCGAGAAACCTGAAAATGCAACCATAAAAACCATTGACATAGCCCAAAGCTCAGTTGCATGGGAAGGCACCAAGGTTACCGGACGTCATTATGGCACCATCGACCTCAAGGAAAGCGAAGTTTACCTCGTTGATAATCAAATAGTAGGCGGAAACATTGTGATTGACATGACACAAATTGTTGTGCTTGACATTGAAGACCCCGGTACAAATGCACAATTACAGGGGCACCTGGAGTCAGATGACTTCTTCTCTGTGGCAACCTACCCGGAAGCTACCTTTGAAATGGCCCGCATTGTAAAACGTGAAAACGCCGCGGAAGGTGAACCCAATTATACCATCAGCGGAAACCTTACCATTAAAGGAATTACTCATGGTGTAACTTTTCCCGCGCATGTTACTGTGCACGACGAAAAACTTACCGCCAAAGCTGATTTTGATCTCGACCGTACACAATGGGATGTTAGATTCGGCAGCGGTCGCTTTTTTGAAAACCTTGGCGACAACCTCATGCACGATAACTTCAATATTAAATTGGATATCGTGGCATCAAAATAATGCCATTGGCATAATCAATTTACAGAAAAGGCTGTCCTAAGAAATGTGCTTACTGGACGCTGAGCTTGTCGAAGCGGGTATCTGATTGATACACAAATGTCGTTTCGACAGGCTCAACGACCTGCAAGCAATCTTAAGACAGCCTTTTTATTGTAGCAGCAGTTCTATAGGGTCTCTTAGCTGTGGCCCAGCTCATCCCACTCTCCTTCAGAGAATCCCTGAGAGCCCTCATCGGTGCGCCAGGGGAAATTATACAACCCTTCTTGCAATCTTTCGCGCTTTTCCTCCTCGCTCATATTCTCATACTCAGCTTTGGCCTCCTTCAACTGGCTTCTTTTTTCCTCCTCGATGGCATTAATTTCAGCCAGATATTTCTGCTCAATCCTGTTTGTAAGGAAGTTATTGGCCACAGAGGGAAACAATTCCAGCAACAGTTCTTCTTTCTCGTTGGCAGCCAGTTTCACTCCGCCAAACTCATCAAGAGTTGGGTTTTCCTGCTTCACATAATCTTTGGGGTCGTAGGCGATCTCTTTGGGCGAGCCGGTAATTTTCTTTCTGAAATCCGGGTCAATGGGAGTAGGCGTTTTCCCGTAAAGACCTTTCACCAGGTTCACAAACTGGTTGGACATGTTGGTGTACATGGGTTTACCACCATTTTCGTCCAGCACGCAGTTTACAGCCTGTACCCCCACAATCTGGCTGGTAGGTGTTACCAGTGGCGGACAACCTGCTGCCAGACGCACGCTGGGAATAATTTCCAGCACCCTGGGCAATAAAGCCTCCAGTTTTAGTTGTTTTAGCTGAGCCATCATGTTGGTGTACATACCCCCGGGCACCTCGGCAAGACGCACATTTTCGTTGGGAGGCGGAAAGTTGAAATAACTCTCGATGGCCTGCGTGGTTTCCAGCAGCTCCCGTTCCCTTTTCTCTGTTGCCAGTTCAATGGCCTTGTCGAAAAGGTCATTTATTTCTGCCGGCAGGGTATCATTAGCCAGATCAAAGTCACGCGGGAAAATTTTATAGGAATCAAAATCGGCCAACTCTTCGCGAATAGTTTTCAGCTCCATATTTATTGCATGAATTACATTGCG
>SLOR01000004.1 GCA_007132395.1 Bacteroidales bacterium | reverse complement strand
TGATACTTTGCAGTGAGTTTGTGGAAAAACATGGTGGCAAACTATGCGTTGAGAGCGAACCAGATAAAGGAAGTAATTTTTATTTTACCATCCCTCTTAAATAGGATGCGTAGTGTCCTGTTCTTTTTAGCATTCAAATCTGTCACGGCATCATTTTCCAATGGCCATAAACCTGGAACTATTACTCCTGTCTGTAATAATTTGAGGAAATCATCGACCCATTAGCAAAACCTACTTTTCCTATGTCTTCTAAATTTATTCTCTTTTTTGCTTTACTTCTTTCCTTCCCACTGCAGATTGTTGCTTCTCAGGGAATCAGAGGGCGTATTACAGACACTTCCGGGCAGCCTGTGGCTTTTGCTACTGTGTATATACAGGAGTTGCATCATGGCACCACTGCCAATATGGATGGAGAGTACATTCTGCCGGTAAAGCCCGGCGTGTATGATTTTCGCTTCCAGTACATGGGATACAAAACCCGGGTAGTTCCTTTACGGGTAGATGAAGGGTATCAGGAGGTTGATGTGGTAATGGAAGAGCAACAGTATTCTCTGCCCGAAGTGGTTGTAACGGCCAGTGGTGAGGATCCGGCTTATTATATAATGCGAAAGGCCATTGCTATGAGCCAGTATTATCTCAACCAGGTTTCTGAATACCGAAGCAGGGTGTACCTGAAAGGCTCGGGGGTACTCACAAAAATTCCCGCTTTGATGCGCAGGCAACTGGAGCGCGAAGGTGTTGAGCAGGACAGATATTTTGTTACCGAAACCCTGTCAGAAATCGAATACCGCATGCCCGGCGAAACAAGCACCAGGGTAATATCCACCAGAAGCTCAGGAGATGACAGCCAAACAAGCCCCATGGCATTTATAACCATAAGTTTGTACCAGGATATTAACGGCATAATTTCTCCATTGAGCCGCAATGCTTTTCAGGTGTATCGTTTCCGGCTGGAAGGCTCTTTTCTGGAAGATGGTTACCAGGTAAATAAAATCAGGGTAATACCCCGCAGGTCAGGTCCCGATCTTTACAGTGGCTATATTTATATAAGAGATGGCAGCTGGAACCTGCATACAGTGGATTTACAAATTGAACAGTCGCTGTTTACGGCATCAGTTCGTCAGGTGTACAATCCTGTGGGGCAGGGTGTGTGGATGCCTGTGAGTCACGACTTCCGGTTTGAAGTAGGAGTCATGGGTCTGGAGATGGAATATACTTACGTGGCATCGGTAAGTGATTATGAAATTACCCTGAACCCCAATCTCGACCACGGGTTTTACCGTCAGTTGATGGAATCGGATTTGTTTTTACTGGAAACCCGCGGTGCCTCTGACCTTGAAACCAGGGCTCCGGAAATACGACCAGCAATCATTGAAAAAAGAGATTTGGTTGAAGAACCCACACCCCGCCAGCAGCGCATTGCCCGCCTCATGGAGAAGGACAATCTCACTAACCGACAAACCCGGCAACTCAACCGGCTTGTAAGAAGGGAGGCCCGTGAAGGTGCTCCCCGCAGGCCTCTGGAGGTAAGTGGCTTTTCCATGGAGATGGCAGACAGTGCCCGGCTCCGAACGCACGACTACTGGGAGCAAAACCGCCCGGTCCCTCTCACTGCAGAAGAATGGGAAAGCTTTGGAGAGCTGCCGGAGGATACCCTGGGTGAAAACGACAAGACTTCCACAGCTAAACCGTGGAGGGAAATATTTTTGGGCGGTCAGGGACGCCTGAGCCCCCAATGGCGATATACGCACAACGGCCTCGCAGGTCTTTCGTCCTGGAGTTTTAATACGGTGGACGGATTGCTGTACACCAAGAATTTGCGCTTTACCCGCAGCATGACTTCCGATAGAAACCTTACCCTTGCCAACAGCACTTCCTGGGCCTTTGACCGGAAAGCTTTAAATACGGACTTCAGGGCTACTTTCAGCTACAATGCTTTCAGGAGGGCATCTGCCGGTTTACATGCAGGTGTCGTTACCCGCGACTTTAACCGCGATGGAGGAATGCACAGACTGGTAAACGCAGCAGCTATCCTGCTATTGCAAAAAAATGACTTAAAACTCCTGGAGCAGGATTATCTTCGGGTGTGGCATAACACGGATATCATAAACGGGCTGGTACTGGAAACCAGTGTTGAATATGCCCGGCGGCGTGCACTGGAAAATCATTCCAAGTTTCATTTTACTTCCTGGTCGGGAAATGAATTTACACCCAATATTCCTGATTTTAAAAGTTTTGAAAATGATATCATGGCTTCACACAGGGCAATGATAGTGGATGCCCGGCTGAGCTATACCCACAGGCATTATTATATGCGCGTGGGAGAGCGCAAGCAAATGCTGTATTCCTATTATCCCACCTTATCGCTCAACTACCGGGAAGCGTTTGATGGTATTGCCGGAAGTAACGCCCGTTTCAGGCTGCTGGAGGCTGGAATTTCTCAAGGCTTTACCCTGCGCATGATAGGTCAGTTTTCTTATATAGTGCGCGCGGGGCGGTTCTTTAATGCAGAAAACTTGTTCACACCCGACTTCAGGCATTTTAATGGAAATACTACATGGGTTATGAGTGCCGGTGAAACGGACCGTTTTCGCTCGCTGGGCTTTTATGAAAACAGCGCTGCTACTTCATGGGCCGAAGCACACCTGCATTACGAACATGGACGGATTTTGCTCAAAAGAATCCCTTTCCTGGCCCGCACACTCATACGTGAGCAAATCTATGCAAAACTACTAGCCACAGAAGAACACAAGCCCTACCTGGAAGTGGGGTACGGCCTTAACCAGGTTTTTCTGTTGTTTAACCTGGAAGTAGTAACCGGGTTCAGAGGCGGGCGACACCATTACACCGGGTTTCGGATTGGATTGCCCCTTGGTGGAGAAGCAAGTATCCGGATGTAGAAAGGTGTAAAACAGAGACTTTATAAGGAAAACAATAAAGAATTCATTCTTTATTAAACATTCTGCGAAAAATGTTAAAACTCACTTTTGCACTGTATGTTTTTATAAAAGACAAGCGGCTGTTTTAAACGCATATTTCGCGAATTTTAAGAGATTGTCGTGAAAAATTGCTCTTTGATTCGTAAAGGCAAACTCCGGAAAGGGCCATTTTTTTTTGGAAGTATTGCAGGAGTGAAGTATCTTTAGTTTTGGTTTAAGTCTGATTGGTTTTCATATATATGCAAAATAGTAAAACCTGTCCGGCTTATTTTGGTTTTTAGCTAAAATAAGTCGGGTTTGACGATTTCGTATAACACACTAAGGCAGTAATAACACTATGAGCTGGTTCACCAAAACAATTGAAGAAAAAAAACCACAAAAAAAAGCCCTGTGGGTGCAATGCAAAAAATGTAGCTCGCACTTATGGGAAAAGGAGTGGAAGGACAACCTCAATGTTTGTCCTCATTGTAATTACCACGACAGCATTACCTCACGTCAGCGTATAGATTTAATTTTTGACAAGGGAAGTTTTACCGAGTTGTTTGATAATATTAGCCCGGTTGACTCCCTGAATTTTGTTGATCTGAAAGGCAGCTATAAGGATAAAATTGAGGCCAATATAAGGAAAAGCGGAATATCGGAAGCTGTTGTTACGGGCCACGGAAGGATTAATGGGATTGAAGCAGTGACAGCAGTAATGGACTTTCGGTTTCTGGGAGGAAGTTTAGGTAGCGGTACCGGGGAGAAAATCCTGCAGGCCGCTAATTTTGCATATGAACAGGGCATACCTTATATCGTATTCTCTGCCTCGGGTGGTGCCCGCATGCAGGAAGGAGTGCTCTCCCTGATGCAAATGGCCAAAACCTGCGCCGGTGTAGCCCGTCTGAATAAAAAAAACATCCCCTACATATCTGTTTTGCTCAACCCGACCACAGGAGGGGTTACCGCCAGTTATGCCATGATGGGCGACCTTAACATCTCCGAACCCGGTGCCGTAATAGGCTTTGCCGGAAGAAGGGTTATTGAGCAAACCATCGGAGAGAAACTCCCCGACGATTTTCAAACCGCTGAATACCTGCTGGAGCATGGATTTATTGATGCCATCGTGCAACGTAAAGACATGAAAGACTATCTGGCAAATGTATTGAGCTATTATAACCGATAAAAAAAAATCACCCACCTAATTACGAACCAAACTATTTTACAATGGTAGTAGCAACCGGTGTTAAAGCTCCTGCAAGTAAGGAGAAAAAACAATCCAGGGCCGTTAAATCCCTCTCGGCCTGGGAAATCGTAAAAATCAGTCGTCATCCCAGCCGTCCCGTTTTACAGGATTATATCCAGCTGGTATTTGAAAACTTTGTAGAACTGCACGGCGACAGGTATTTTGGCGACGACAATGCCATTATTGGCGGCTTTGCCACCATTGGCAAACAAAAAGTAATGCTCATCGGACACAACAAAGGCAAAAATACCCTGGAACATATCGAACGAAATTTCGGAATGGCTAAACCCGAAGGCTACCGTAAGGCGCTAAGGCTGATGAAGCTGGCGCAGCGTTTTAACCTTCCCGTGGTTACCATTATCGATACCCCCGGTGCCTTTCCCGGCCTGGAGGCCGAAGAACGGGGGCAGGCTGAGTCAATCGCCAAAAATATTACCGAGATGGCTAATATCGAGGTACCTATTGTATCGCTGGTAATCGGCGAAGGTGGTAGTGGCGGTGCCCTGGGAATTGGGGTTGGAGACCGTATCATCATGCTCTCCAATGCTATTTACTCTGTCATTTCGCCCGAAGGATGTGCGTCTATTCTCTGGCGCGATGCCAAATTTGCACCCGATGCCGCAGAAGCGCTTAAAATTACATCTTACGCACTGAAAGAAAATGGGGTAATTGACGAAATTATCAGTGAGCCCGGCGAAGGTGCCCATACAGATTATAACGCCACAGGTGCTGCTGTGAAAAACACCATTTTAAAAAATCTGAATGTGTTATTGCAAATACCCACTGAAAAGCTGCTGGACGAGCGATTTGAAAAATATGCAGCCATGGGCAAATTTGCAGTGGATTAAGGCAATATACCTTGTACCTGGTGAATCCCGAACCCTTTCAGTCCCGGGGTTTCACTGTGTTCAACCGGGTTGTGCTTAGCCTTAATCCCGAATCGCTTTGGCTCTCGGGATTCCGAATCCTTTCAGTCTCGGAATTTCGCTTTGCTCAACTTATATATGCTACGCTCAGTCTTAACCTTAACCTCAGCCTTAACATTAACCTTAACCTGAATTACAATTTCAATACAATATATTATGGCAAACAATAAGCTGCTAAGAATTACAGATACTACCCTGCGCGACGGGCATCAGTCATTATGGGCCACCCGCATGCGTACACAGGATATCCTTGATATTATTGACACCATCGATAATACCGGATACTATTCGCTGGAAGTGTGGGGTGGTGCTACCTTTGATGTATGTATGCGTTTTTTACGCGAGAACCCCTGGGAAAGACTCAGGCTCATCAAGGCACGTGCGAAAAATACTCCTTTGCAAATGCTGCTCAGGGGCCAGAATGTTGTAGGGTACAAAAACTATCCTGATGACTTGCTGGATCGATTTATCGAAACTGCCCATGCCAACGGGGTTGACATTTTCAGAATCTTCGATGCACTCAACGATACCCGTAACCTGGAAGCTGCCATTAAATCCGTAAAGAAGCACGGGGCACATGCCCAGGGAGCGCTTTCCTATACCATCAGCCCGGTGCATACCATTGAAAAATATGTTGAGTATGCCCGTGAGCAGGTGCAACTGGGTGTTGATTCCTTGTGCATAAAGGATATGGCCGGTTTACTGTCGCCCATGCGGGCTACCGAGCTGGTGGGCGCACTCACCCGTGAGTTTGGACTACCGGTACAGGTGCACTGCCATGCTTCAAGCGGCATGTCGGAAACGGCCTACCTGGATGGCGTAAGAGCGGGTGCAGGAGCAATAGACTGTGCCGTAGCCTCCATGTCAGGCTTCTCATCACAGCCTGCCGTAGAAACCATGTATGCTATTTTCACGGAAATGGGGTATGATGTAAATCTTGATTTGGATGCTGTTCGTAAGGCTAACAAGTATTTCGCCGAACTGGCCCCCCGACGGGCCAAAGGACGCGGACATGAAGCCGCCGTGGACGGAGAAATCCTGGTGCATCAGATACCCGGAGGTATGATTTCCAACTACCGCTCGCAATTGGAGCAGCAGGATGCCATAGAAAAACTACCCGAGGTACTGGAAGAAGTAAGCCGTGTAAGGGAAGATCTTGGTTTTCCTCCCCTGGTAACACCCACCAGTCAGATTGTGGGTACACAGGCGGTAATGAACGTGCTGGCAGGGGAGAGGTATAAAATCGTACCCCAGGAAGTGAAGAACTACGTGAAGGGGATGTATGGCCGCTCACCGGTAGCCATCAGCGATGATTTTATTAAAAAAATTCTGGGCGATGAAAAACCCATCAGCAAAAGGCCTGCTGACGATTTGGAGCCCATGTTGCCTGAGGCAACCAAAAATATATCTCAGCCCGAGCTAATCCGTGATGAGGAGGACATCCTGTCCTATTGTCTGTTTCCCGAAGTGGCCATGGAATATTTCAAATGGAGGGCATTGCCCGAGGGGCAGCGCCCCAAGACCCCGGCCGAGCTGGAAACAGAACAAATTACAGGCCTCACAGCCAAAAAGGAAGAAAATGATACCGCTGCAGCAGAGGCCGCAAGGCTCGATAAAATGCTGCATGCCGAAGACTATGCCGGCATTAATACCATACTGGAAAAAGCCGCTGTGATGCAGCTCAATGAACTGGTAATCCGCAAAGGAGACTTCAACCTTACCTTATTGGGCAATGGCTCCTCCAATGGCAATGGCGGTTCACTTGCTGCCAAATCTGTTGCTGCCACAACGAAGGATCACTCACCCGCCGACGAAACCGGGTCAGGAGTTGCTGAAGCAGCATCTGCTGCCGCCGATACAGCTGTAGCAGAAGATTTGGAAACTATCTCATCGGTAATGGCCGGAACCTTTTATCGCTCCCCGGGCCAAAATCAGCCTCCTTTTGCCATTGAAGGCAGTGTGCTGGAAGCAGGAGATACCATATGTATCCTGGAGGCCATGAAGCTCTTTAATGAAATACAGGTTCCCTTCAAATGCAAAGTGGTGAAAATTCTTGCTCAGGATACTACCAGGGTTACCAAAGGACAACCGCTGTTTGCAGTAGAAAAATTCTGAAGCAGTTGATAGCTTAAAAAAAACGAAGCCCGGCATTTTTCCAATGAAATATTGCCGGGCTTTTTCTTTACAACTTGCAACGATGCATGTAAAGGTTGTTGTATAAATAATGAACAAAATTACACTTCCAGGTTTTCAAAATACTCCATTTGCTGATCTCTGCGATCCAGCAAAATAAGTTTCATCCTCAGGGTGTTTACCTCTTGCTCCAGCAGCCACAATTCCTTTTCCAGCAGACTTCTGAATTTGAACAAGGCATTTACGGAAAAAGATTTTTTCCATTGCTCTTCATAAATTTCAATATAAGAAGATATCATTTGGATGCTTTCGTGGATATTTCCGCGCAGCGTGTTCAAATCGCGTATTAGCTTGATGCGGCTGATTTTATCGGGTACACCTGCAGGGTTGCTATCAACAAGGCTGAAAAAAAGCTGATGTTTTTGCAGGCTGGCATGAGAAGACTCGAGTTTTTTGGTGGCTTCAAAACAGATAGTGCGAAATTTCTTTAAAAGCTCCACGTCTGGTTCCACCCTTACAAAGCCTTTGTCCATGGCAATAAAAAGCTGGGAGATACCCGAGGCAATCTTTTGTATTTTCATGAAGCACTTTTCCATACAGTGAGTTTTTGGTAGTTATTGGTTATATGTTATAAAAGGGAGTTACTGTTAATCAGTAGCTGTCAGCAACCGGCACCAAAGATAATAGTGGTTAATGTCAATGTGTGTCGTTACTTAATCATTCCCTCAAAAATTCTGGGCAATATTAGCCAAAAAGCGTTAATTAAAAAAAGCGGCTTAAACGGCAGAAATTCCTTTTACAGGATAGTTATCCTAAACTTGGGGGCATTAAACAAGCCATTAAACCGTGTAAAACTACCGGGTAAAAAAAGATGAATAAAAACGCAATTATGCGCCTAATAAGCAGATTACTAAATATATAGCCGGCATTTTATTTACCTGATTTTCTTCCGCCCTACAATGCCTGGCCCAAACTGTTAAAATGAAAGCAGATTGTCTGATTTACTTGAAAATTGTAAGCAAATCAAAAAATAATAAAAAAAACGAAAAATATTCGTCTTACCTCTTGTCAGAAATAATAATTGCTATATCTTTGCATCATCCTTTTTTTCCAAACCATGAACCAGGCAGCGCTGGGTAATCTGGCAAAACCTTGTTTCAACGAAGGAGAACGATCCTACACAAATAATTGATTCACACCACGTTTTCTGATTGGTCAGCTGTCATGTCAAATAGAAAACGTCCAGCGTTGCCTGGATTTTTTGGTTTTTTTTTATGTAAGTTACGCAAACGATTGCATGACAAAAACATAAAGTTAAAAGAGGAAAATTTATCTTACTTTTTGCCCCGTATTGATTCTACACATATGAAGCACCCCTGGTAATAACCTGCCGGGGTTTTTTTATGGGTATAGTTTAAGGTATGGAAGCGGAAGTGACTGAGCAAAGAAGGATTGCGGTTGTTAGCGTTTTTCGTCTTACTGCTGCTTGTTGAGCATACGGTCTGATACCAGGAAGATGGCCGGCCTTTGCGAAATAGGATTGATACGCGTTACCACTACCGTGTTGTAAACCTCTTCAATGTTTTTATAATTCAACACCTCCAGGGGTGTTCCCATTTTAAATATCCGGCCATGATGCATCATGATCAGGTAATCACAATACTCCGCCGCCAGGTTCAGGTCGTGAATAATCATTAGTACGGTAAGTCCCAGTTGTTCGTTAAGCTTCTGTATCAGGTTAAGAATCTGCACCTGGTGGGTTATATCCAGGTGCGAGGTGGGTTCGTCCATCAGAAGTAGTGAGGGCTCCTGGGTAAGGGCCTGGGCAATAGCGGCCAGCTGCTGCTCTCCACCACTGATTTGTAAAAGTGACTTATGCCTGAGGTGATACACATGGGTAAGCTTCATGTACCTGCGGGCAATGGCAATATCGCGCTTGCTTTCAAAAAACTGAAAAGGCTTGCGGAAGGGCATACGACCCATCAGCACATAATCTTCCACGCTTATATCTGCCGCCTCCGGAAACTGGCTTACAATGGCCACATTGCGGGCCTTCTCGGGCGCGGGCATGGCACCAAGGCTTTGGTCGTTGAGCATTACCCGGCCCGACTTCACCGGTATTTCTCCCGTGAGGCCCCTGAACAGGGTCGTTTTGCCCGAACCATTGGGCCCGATAATCCCTGTAAAGCTTCCACGGGCAAGGGAGAAACTGATATCCTGAAGGTGGAAAGACCCGGGATATCCGCAGCAAAGCTCTTTTAGATGCAGGTAGTTCTCCATGTTAGAGTCGTTGGGTGTTTTTACGCTGATTGCTTAATACGATGATGAAAGCTGCTCCGCCAATGATTCCGGTTATTACGCCAATGGGCAGCTCGTTGGGCGAAATAATGGTGCGGGCAATCAAATCGCTTATCATAAGAAAAACACTTCCTCCCAAAAAAGAGCCCAGCAGCAGGATGCGGTAATCTGAGCCAATAATAAGGCGGATTACGTGGGGAATTACCAGGCCCACAAATCCTATTACCCCGGCAACAGCCACACTGGCCCCGGCCAGCAGGGAACAGGTGATGAAAAGAACCCGTACACTCAGGGTAGTGTTGATG
>SLOR01000168.1 GCA_007132395.1 Bacteroidales bacterium | reverse complement strand
CCACCGATACACAACCTTCTTTGCTTACCTTCAACGAGGTTACTACCTTCCTGCATGAGTTCGGTCATGCGCTGCACGGCATAATGTCGGAGGTTACTTATCCCGACCTCTCGGGCACCAGCGTTTACCGCGACTTTGTGGAGCTTCCCTCGCAAATTATGGAAAACTGGGCCGTGGAAAAAGAATTCCTGGATATGTTTGCCCGCCACTATGAAACAGGAGAGCCCATCCCGGCAGAGTTGGTGAACAAAATCATCGAAACACGAAATTTCCATGCAGCTTATGCCACCGTGCGCCAGCTGAGCTTCGGACTTAACGACATGGCGTGGCACAGCATTACAGAACCTGTTACAGCCAGGCCCGAAGATTTTGAGCGCGAGGCCATGAAACCCGTTCAGCTATTCCGCTGGATTGATGGCACCCTTATGAGTGCTGGTTTTTCTCATATCTTTGCCGGAGGATATGCTGCCGGATACTATGGATATAAATGGGCCGAAGTGCTCGATGCCGATGCCTACAAAGCATTTCAGGAAAACGGTATCTTTGACAAAGCTACTGCCGGGGCATTCCGCCAGTACATCCTCTCCAGGGGAGGCAGCGAGCACCCCATGGAATTGTACGTGAAATTCCGCGGCAAAGAGCCCTCCATCGACCCCATGCTCGAAAGAGATGGGCTGAAGAAACTGTAAAAAAAAGACGAGGTTGTCTCAATAACCTGATTTTTATCGGACGCTGAGCAGTTCCACAAGCTCATTATAACACCTGTAGAAGCGTTTATAATCAGGCTTTTTAAGAGGCAACATCTTTTTAATTGAAACCCATTAAACCTGTCAACAATGCAAATAATCTTCATTCTGCTTTTTGTAATCGTTCTGGCCATTCTGATAATTCTGCTTGTGCGAAAGCCTGGTGGAGAAATCAAATCGGAACTAAAAGAAATTGAAAGCCTTTTGATGAAAGTTGATGCTGCCCTGGAGCGCAATGAACGATCCCTTAAAGATGAATTTCAGCGCAACCGCAAGGAATCCAATGAAATTTCGCAGGGGAACCGCGAAGAGCTAAGCCGTGCACTCAGTGCCTTCAGCGAGCAGTTTACCCGGAATACCAAGGACCTCAATGAGCTCTTAAGGCAGAAGTTCTCCGATTTCTCCCTGCAACAGGCTGATCAAAACAAACAAACCACCCAAAATGTGAAAGAGGTACGCGATGCCATTGAGAACCAGCTAAAATCTATTCGCGAGGACAATACCCGTCAGTTGGACGAGATGCGCAAAACCGTGGATGAGAAACTGCAGAAAACACTCAACGAGCGCCTGAGCCAGTCCTTTGAAACGGTGGGTAAACAATTACAGGAAGTGCAGGCCGGTTTGGGAGAGATGCGCAACCTGGCCAGTGATGTGGGCGGACTCAAAAAAGTGCTGAGCAATGTAAAACGCAGCGGTGGCATTGGCGAAATTCAACTATCCATGCTGCTGGAGCAAATCCTTGCACCCGAGCAATACGAGGCCAACGTGAAAACCAAAGCAGGAAGCGCCGAATTGGTGGAATTCGCCATAAAACTCCCCGGACGCGATGATGCCGGCACCAAAGTTTGGCTGCCCGTCGATGCCAAGTTTCCCCGCGAAACCTACGAGCAACTGCTGGATGCCTACGAAGAAGGAGAGCCTGATAAAGTGGCCGCAGCACAAAAAGCACTGGATGTTACCGTGAAAAAAATGGCCAGAGATATTAGTGAAAAATACGTGGATCCACCCAACACCACCGATTTTGCCATCATGTTCCTGCCATTTGAAGGTATCTATGCCGAGGTAGTGCGCAAAGCATCGCTGCTGGAGGATTTACAACGTAATTATAAGGTAATTGTTACCGGGCCTACCACCCTGGCGGCCATCCTCAACAGCCTGCAGATGGGCTTTAAAACCCTGGCCATACAAAAACGCAGCGGCGAGGTGTGGAAAGTACTGGGCGCGGTGAAGAAGGAATTCGAAAACTTCGAAGGCATTATGAATAAAGCGCACAGTAGTATTCAGTCCGGCCTTAACCATATGGACACCCTTATTGGCAAACGCACACGGGCCATTCACCGAAGCCTTAAAAACGTGGAAGCCCTTACCGAAGATGAAAAGGAAAAAATACTCCCTGAATTATTAAATTCCGGAAACCTTGAGGAGGATGACGATTAGACAATAAGAAAACAAATTGCTGCTAAAAAAATGCCCTTGAGTAAAATGCTCAGGGGCATTTTTGATTGCAAAGGTTTGTGAGAGCTGATAGTTGATTAGACGAATAAAATGTTATATTTGATATATGAAAATTTCTTTTTGTTGAAAATATTTCCCAAAATGATAAACAAAAGGAAATAACTGCTGTTTTTGCATATAAGAATATATCAAATTTTAACAATCTATGCTTGCATCTCCAACAGAAGATACAATGGGCGAGCCTTCTTCAAGTGAAAGCTTTGACAAGGTCTTACGAGAGTTTTACCGGCGCTACAAACGTGTTTTAAATGGTGGCTCCGAAAAAGCGGTTGCTCTGCATCGTAGCAGAGGAAAGCTTACTGCCCGTGAACGTATTGAACGGTTGCTCGACAAAGATGCTCCTTTTGTTGAGTTATCGGCACTTGCTGCTATCGGTCAGTACGATGATCAGTTTCCTTCTGCCGGGGTGGTTACCGGTATAGGCAAAGTGCAGGGAAGATTTGTGGTAATTGTTGCCAACGATGCCACGGTGAAAGGGGGAACCTATGTACGCGAAACCATTCGTAAACACATTCGCGCCCAGGAAATCGCCATCGACAATCACTTGCCGGCCGTTTATCTTGTTGACAGCGGCGGGATTTTCCTGCCCGAGCAGGCAAGGGTTTTTCCCGACAGAGATGACTTTGGACGTATTTTCAGCAATCAAGCCCGCATGTCGGCCATGAATATTCCCCAGGTTGCCGTGGTGATGGGTTCATGTACTGCTGGTGGAGCCTACATTCCTGCCATGTGCGATGAAAGTATTATTGTCAAGAACCAGGGAACCATCTTTATAGGTGGCCCTCCCCTTGTAAAAGCCGCTACCGGTGAAGAGGTAAGCGACGAAGAACTGGGTGGGGGCGAGGTGCATGCCCGCATTTCCGGTGTGGTAGATCACCTGGCCGACGATGATGTGCATGCCCTTGAAATTTGTCGCGATATTATCTCCTCATTGCCCATCACAGAACCCCAGGTGGTGAACAGGGTACATGCAAAAGATGCAGCCTTTTCTTCCGAAGAACTCCATAATTACGCGGTGGTAAAGCCAAACCTACCGGTTGATCATAAAGCCATTATCGAACGCCTGGTAGATGGAGGGGAATTTCACCCTTTCAAGCAGGAATATGCCAAAACCATTATCACCGGATTTGCCCGTATTGACGGTTACCAGGTAGGAATTATTGCCAACAATGGTGTGGTATTTGGCGAAACAGCCCGAAAAGCCGCCCACTTTGTGCAGTTGTGCAATTACCGGAAAATTCCCATGATTTTCCTGCAGAATATTACCGGTTTTATTGTAGGAAAAAAGTATGAGCATGAAGGCATTGCCCGCGATGGTGCCAAGTGGATACACGCGGTGGCCACAAGCACGGTTCCCATCATAAGCATCGTTACAGGAGGTTCATACGGAGCCGGCAATTATGCCATGGCCGGCAGGGCTTTCGACCCGCGGTTCCTGTTCATGTGGCCCAACGCACGCATTGGAGTTATGGGAGGTGAGCAGGCTGCCAAAGTGCTTACACAGCTCAAAAAACCTAAAGGGAAAAACGGGGCTGAACATAATGAAAAAGCAAAATCGGAAGAAGAGATATACAATGAAATAAAGGCACGCTACGATTATGAAAGCTCTGCTATGTATTCCACCAGCCGTATCTGGGACGATGGTATTATCGACCCGGCCAACACCCGGAAAATCCTATCCATTGCACTGGAAATAGTAAGCCTGAAAAAATGGCCGGAGTTCCGCAGTGGGGTGTACAGGATGTGATGGGGGTTGAGGTATGGGGTTTGGGGTGTTAGGTGTGAGGAGTTTGGTCGTGAGCATTACTGGTCGCTGAGCAGTTCGATAAACTCACCGTACCACCTGTCGAAGCGACATGGAAGGGAGGAACGGAGACAGGAGACAGGAAAAATGAGCACATACCGGTCGCTGAGCAGTTCGATAAACTCACCGTACCACCTGTCGAAGCGACAAAGAAGTAAGAAGATAAAGGAATTATCATAACCCCTATCGGGGTCAGCTATTGAAAAAAAGAAAACGTAAATCAATTTTCAAACATGCAACCTTATCAGCACATACAAACCACTCTGGAGGATGACGTTTTCACCCTTACATTAAACAGGGAAGAAAAACGCAATGCCATCAATGAGCAAACTATGGACGAATTGCTGGACGCCTTGAAAGCCTTTAGCAGGCAAAAAAATGCCGTATTGGCAGTACTCAAAGCGGCAGGTAAGGATTTTTGTGCCGGTGCCGATCTGGAATGGATGCGCGCCACACAACAAATGTCAGAGCAGGAACTGCAGCAGCAAAATATGAAGTTGCAGCAGGTTTTTCAGCTGTGGTTCGACCTTCCTGTTTTTACCATTGCGCTGGTACATGGCAATGTGGTGGGTGGCGGAATCGGGCTGGTGGCCGGCTCCGACCTGGTGGTGGCACAACCCGAAACCCGTTTTTGCTTTTCGGAGGTTAGCCTGGGGCTTATTCCCGCTACCATAGCACCGTTTGTGATGCAAAGAACGCAAAGTCGCTTCATCCGTAATGCAATGATTTCGGCCGCTCCTTTCAATGCCGATGAAGCACTCAGGCATCACCTGGCAGATGTTATCGCGGATAAGTCCCTGATGAGAGATGTTGTGCAGGAATATATGTCTATGTTTCGAAAAAATGAACTCAACGCGGTGGCACGCTGCAAACAATTGGTAAATGATCTTGTTGTAAACCGTGTTCATGAACCAATGGATGAATATACCACAAAGTTGCTTGCACAGGTAAGAAAATCTGATGCCGCGGCAAGTCGCATTGAAGAGTTTTTCAGAAAACAAAATGCAAAGAATGAAAATAAATAAAGTACTCATAGCCAACCGGGGCGAAATTGCCCTTCGGATTATCCGGACCCTGAAAAAACTCGGGATAACTTCCGTGGCATTGTATACCCTTGAGGAAGAGCACGATGAGCATGTAAAACAAGCTGATGAGGCTTGGCCGCTGGGTGAGGGCTCTTTGGATCAAACCTGGCTCAATATACCATTGATAATTGATATAGCTGCCAGAAGCCAGGCTGGCGCTGTGCATCCGGGATATGGTTTTTTATCAGAAAATGCTGCTTTTGCCCAGGCTTGCCATATGGCCGGATTGATTTTCATTGGCCCGGAAAGTCAGGTTATCGAAAAAATGGGCAGCAAGATAATTGCATCGCAATACGCGAAAAAAGCAGATATTCCCCTCTTGCCCCGCCTGGAAGGCCCTGTGGAGGAATTGATTGCCAATGCTCCTGCAATGGGTTTTCCTCTGCTGGTGAAAGCTGCTGCCGGAGGTGGTGGGAAAGGGATGATAAAAGTAAGCCATGCCCATGAGCTCCAACACGCTGTGCTTACCGCATCGCAACAGGCTCAACGCTATTTTGCGGATGATGCCGTTTATGTTGAAAAATATGTTGAAAATCCCCGCCATATTGAAGTGCAGGTGCTGGCCGACCACCACGGGAATGTAATCCATCTGGGAGAACGAGAATGTACCCTACAGCGTAATCACCAAAAAGTGGTGGAAGAAGCACCTGCTGCAGGATTGCCGCAGGATGTGCGGGAAGCTATTCACGAAAATGCCGTGAGGCTGGCAAGTGAGGTTGGCTATACTAACGCGGGTACCGTTGAGTTTATCCTGGATGAGAATAATCAGTTCTATTTCCTGGAAATGAATACCCGTATTCAGGTAGAGCATCCTGTTACGGAATTGATTACGGGGCTTGATCTTGTAGCATTGCAAGTGCAAATTGCTGAAGGTGCTCAACTGGGCATTGAACAGGATCAGGTAAAGCAGCAAGGGCATGCCATTGAAATGCGCTTGTATGCCGAAGACCCGGCCAATGGTTTCAGACCCTCTGCCGGATGGATGAATACGTTGCTGTTTCCTGCCATGCCCGGCCTTAGGGTTGATGCCGCCATCCAGGAAAGTGGACGGGTACATGCCAGCTTCGACGCCATGGTGGCTAAAATTATCATTCACGGCAAAACACGTTCCGAGGCTATTGAGATGATGCAAAAGGCTCTTGGGCAAACCCTGGTGCATGGAGTAAAAACCAATCTGACACTTTTGAAAAACATCGCCGGGGACCAATTATTTAGTGAGAATCGCATAAGCACTCATAGCATTGCCGAAAACCTCATTCGCTGGTCTACACCCAAGTTGCAACAATCACACATGCCAGCTCCAATCATTGCTGCAGCCTTGTTTATCTGGTTAGAGCGCTACAAGGCATCAGATAACAGTACTGCCTGGAGGATGCTCGGGAAAGACACCTTGCTCATAAACGGGTATGATAAAAATATTTTTTACCATCCGGTAGGCTGCACCGGAATCTGGATGGAAGCCGCAGATGAAACTGTTAAAGTTCAAGACATAAGTCTCTCAGGGCAATTTTTGCACTTTCGCTGGAACAATCAGGACTATTCTGTTGTTTACAGCTATTCCCAACGCGATGCCATGTTTGTGATAGAGGGACAGGATGTCGGGGTAAAACTCCCCGATATAATGCCTGCACCCAGGGAACACATAAATGGCAAAATTCCCAAATCTCTTACACTGAAAGCCTCGCTTTACGGTAAAGTGCTGCGGGTAAATGTTGCAGAAAAACAAAAAGTGAAAATCGGAGAACCGCTGCTGGTACTTGAATCCATGAAAATGGAAAATACCATCCTGGCCCCCGATGACAATATTATATCACGTGTAAATGTAAAACCCGGCGATCAGGTGATTGACGGACAAACCCTGCTTTTGTTTGAATCCATTGCCTGACAAACCTTTTAAAAAGACAATAATGAATAAAAGCCCCTATTTCTCTCCCTCTCATGAGGAATTCCGCATGAAAGTGCGAAAATTTGCCCAGGAACAGGTAAAGCCTGTGGCCGCTCAACTCGATGCCAGTGAACAGTTTTCCGTAGAGCTTACCAAAGCTATGGGTAAAGCCGGATTTTTCGGCATCAATATCCCCAAAGAATACGGTGGTCATGGACTGGATTACCGCTCCCTGGTGCTTGCCGTTGAGGAAATCGCACGGGTTGACGGTAGTCAGGCTGCTACTCTTGCAGCTCATAACTCGCTGGGGATTGGTCCCATTTACATGTTTGGTACAGAGGAGCAGAAAAAAAGTTTGATTCCTCGTCTCACCTCGGGTGAGCACACCTGGGCTTTCGCCCTTACCGAACCCAATGCCGGCAGTGATGCCATGGGCACAGAAACAAGTGCGGTGCGGGAAAATGGGCAATGGGTAATCAACGGTCAGAAAATATTTATTTCCAACGCTGCATCGCCCATGTCGCTGGGATCAACAATACAAGCCATTACCGGCGAAATAGATGGCAAAAAGCAACTTTCCACCATAATAGTGGAAAGCTCCACCCCGGGTTATGAAACCGAAAGGATTACCAATAAAATGATGTGGCGGGCAGCTGACACCGGAAAGCTCAGGTTTAAGGATGTTAGAGTTCCTGAAGCCAATTTGCTGGGCGAAGAAGCAAAAGGAGGAAGGCAAATGCTGCAAACCCTCGACAGCGGAAGACTTACCATTGGCGCCATGGGTCTTGGATTGGCAAGGGGCGCTTTTGAAATGGCTCAGCAGTATGCCAACCAAAGGGAGCAGTTTGGCAAACCCATCAAAAAATTCCAGGCCATCGCATTCAAGCTTGCCGATATGGCTGTAAAAATCGAACTGGCTGCAAATATCCTTTATAATGCCGTGTGGCTTAAGGATAACGGGCAGGAATTCGGAAAAGAAGCCGCCATGGCTAAGCTATACACTTCCGAAATTGCACGCGAAGTTGCCGATGAAGCAGTACAGATATTTGGTGCCTACGGTCTGGTTAGAGACAATGACATCGAACGCTTTTACCGCGACCAGCGAATTTTGCAGATTGGCGAAGGTACCAGTGAAATTCTCAGGCTGGTGATTTCAAGGCATATCGACAAGAAAATCACGCAATAAAAAAGCACTGATTATGGAAGACAGGAAAAAGGATCACATAAACCTTGCCCTTACCAACCGAACGGGAGCCATCGAAAAAGATACCCGTTTTATTTACGAACCTTTGTTGTCAGGGCACACCATACCACAATTGCCACAGGTAGAGCTGGCGGGTAAAACCATGAAAACGCCCCTGTGGATTTCCAGTATGACAGGGGGTAGTGGTATTGCCAGGCATATTAATACTAACCTGGCAATGGTTGCCGGGGAGTTTGGACTGGGCATGGGGTTGGGCTCTTGCCGCATCCTCCTGGAATCAGAAAAACATCTGCCCGATTTCGATATGCGCAGTGTAATAGGTGAAGAGCAACCCTTCTGGGCCAATCTGGGCATTGCACAGCTGGAGCAGATGGTCGAAAAAGGCACTCTGAACGAGGTTACCGACATGGTAAATCTGCTTCGCTGCGACGGGCTCATTATTCATGTAAATCCTTTGCAGGAATGGTTTCAGCCTGAGGGCGACCGGCTAAAACATCCTCCTTTGGAAGTAATTAAGGAGGTGATGGCACAGCTCAGCATGCCTTTGATAGTTAAAGAAGTAGGGCAGGGCATGGGCAGCGAAAGCCTTCGGGCCCTTATGGAGCTACCCCTGGCGGCCATTGAGTTTGCTGCCTTTGGAGGTACCAATTTTGCCCGCGTGGAAATGATGCGCCGCCCCGTGGTGGAACACGAACTTTTTGAACCTATGGTGTTTGTAGGCCAAACAGCACAGGAAATGCTTAACGATATGAAAGCACTTCTTGATAAAGGTGCTGAGAATAAAACCCCCATGCTCATTATCAGCGGAGGCATCAGAAGTTACCTGGATGGATACTATTTCATTAAAACCAGTCCTCTGCCTGCAGTTTACGGAATGGCATCCGGCTTTCTCAAACATGCCCGCGACAACTATTCTTCCCTGCGCGAATGGGCCAACTCACATATTGACGGATTAAAAATGGCCCATGCCTACCTGAGAATACGCGATGAAAATGGCAGGATGTAGAGGGCAAAACACCGGCTTTTGATCGCACTTACCTTAGTTTAATTGGGGAATAAAAAATGGATGGACAGCAATTGATAAAAGGCTTCTCGCGCCTGAGTCGGGAAGAAAAGGTAAAATGGCTCTCGGCTTATCTGGAAGAGGATGCTTTGGCTGATTTTCTGGCTGCGTTTCGCATGGACGATGCGCAATTGCAGGATACTTTTGAAGGGTTTTCTGAAAATACCTTGTCAAACTTCCACTTGCCATGGGGTATAGTGCCCAATGTGCTCATCGATGGCAAGCTCTTTCATGTGCCCGTTGTTATTGAAGAGAGTTCTGTTGTGGCGGCCGCATCCAAAGCTGCATCTTTCTGGGCACAGCGTGGTGGTTTCAAAACCCTGCAACTTTCCACCCACAAAAAAGGACAACTTCATTTTCTTTTTTATGGTAATCCCGATTTGCTGAAAGAAAATACAAACGAAATCTATTCACATCTTGCACAGGGAATCGGTCATCTTACCCGTAACATGGAACAACGGGGAGGAGGTGTAATATCTTTGGAACTAAAGCAGGTGGAGGGTTTGCCGGCTCACTATTATCAGTTGGAACTATTGGCTGATACCCGTGACAGTATGGGTGCCAATTTTATCAATTCACT
>SLOR01000177.1 GCA_007132395.1 Bacteroidales bacterium | reverse complement strand
GCTTTGCATGCATCCTACCTTGAGCGCGATATTCGTGAACAACCCGAGGCCTGGCTGTGGTCGCACCGACGATGGAAGTTTACCATGCCCGGGGGAACTGAATGTATTAAAATGGGGAAATAACGCTGCTATCGCACCAGCCTCAGTCTGTCGCCAATGGCCAGCAGTGTGATTTTTCCGTCCTCATCTCTTTCTTTTTCCACGGTAAGAGAAGTTCCGGTAATTCTGCTTATTCCTGCCAGACCAGCTCCTGCTATATCCCAGAAACTCAAACGGTCGCGGCTTAATTCCTGCTGAATATTCTCGATATTAAGGCCTGTACCTCTTTCAAAACTAGTATAGGCAATGGCAGCAAAAGAGGTGTATTCAGTTGCAGGGGGTGGTGTTGCGGGTGTCTGTTCTTTTTCCCATAATTCATCCGCCGAAGCAAAAGGCTGATTGGAAAAGGATACCCAGGCAAATTCCACTCTTTCCTCTATTTGTCCTGGCTTTACGGATTGCTGAATACCCTTGGAGGCTATAGGGTTAAGGCTTGCCAGGTTGGCGGCATCGCTACTCCACAGCACAGGGGCTGATTCCTCCGGGGTGGCATGCTGTGTTTCTTGCGGGGTGGCTGAAACACGTTGTGTAGTCTGTTCTGCAAGTACAGGGGCTGATGCTTTTACAGTAGCAGGCTCAAGAGGAGTTATCACCGGAGTTTCGGTTGTTGCCGTTTCGGACTCCTGTGTTTGTGCCACATAGATATCCTGCGAATCGGGAATGCGGGGCATCATGAAATACACGGTAGCGATAAAGGCAATTAACGCGGCTGCTACAGCAAAACGCTGAATGGCGGGCATGAATCCTGCAAGGGGATACCTTTTGAGGGAAGATTTTCCGGGGAATAAAATTTCTGTGTCGGATTCCACGCGCGCTTTGGCATAGAGCGCAAAGTCTTTTTGCAAGGCCGGTGATTGGGCAACATCGGCCAGTAATGTGGCTGATTCTTCCTGGTCCAAATCTCCTTCAAAGTAGGCGATTATCTGCTCATCAGATGTTGTGCCCGACAGTGTTGTTCCCGTTTTTTTTAGAGATTCCTTACCGGCCATGGTAAAGGAGGGTTCGGCTTCAAGAGTTATTATCTCGAATGCCTCAAATTCCTTTTTAAGCTCTGGATTTTGTGCGAGAAAATCCATAAGCTCAGCTACCTGACTTTGGGTCAGATTTTCCTCGTGGTAATCGAGGAAATAAGCTTCGTAATTTTCCCTTGTTATTTTCATTGTTGTTAAGATAGGGTTATGCTGGAAAAGTGTAAACAGTAAATGTTTTGTTTAAAAGGATTAATGGTTAAACCACTGCATCCATACTTCCGATATAATTTTTCAAAAAAGTTCTTGCGCGATATATGTAAACCTTTACCTGCGATTCGTTCAGCCCTGTTATTTCTCCAATCTCCTGGTAAGAATACCCTTCATAATCCCGAAGCATTACCACATGTCGTTGTATTTCGGGCAGTTTGCTTACCGCTTCATTTAAAATTTCTTTCAAATCGGAGTAAGCATTGCCCACAGAATGCTGGTTGAACGCTGCTTCATCGAGCTCGGTCTGTTTTTTGTCTTTCCTGATGGCGTCAATCATGGTGTGGTAAGCGGTAGTGAAAAGGTAGGAGCGAGATTTGTCGAACGAAATTTCGCCGGCTTTGTTCCACATCTTCTCAAAGCTATCCTGCACAATGTCTCTTGCCTTATCTTCATCCTTTATGTTTTTGAGGATGAATCGATAAACGCTGTCGGCATGCTCGTCCACGCATTGATTGTACTCTTTCGCCGTCATGAATTTTACTGCAGTTAAATTCCTTGCTTTGTTTCTTTTGTAAATGTGACGATGGGGGGATACAGAAAGTTACAGAAAGGTACGAAAAAAAATAAACGGAAGTAGAATTTACCTGTTTTTCCACTGGAGGGTTTCCATCAGCACGCGGATATCGTCGGAAATGAAGCGTATTACCGGGGCCAGGGAGTCGTTGTTAGGCGTAACATTGAAATAAAGTGCCCCGCGCAAGAAGTGGTTGGTGCTGTCGGTAAGGTAAAACTGCAGGGGGGATGCAGCCTCACGGCCACGAATTTCATAAAGGATGCCATACACGTCATTTTCCTCGTTGCTGAAGATTCTTTCCTGAAACCCTGAAGCTTTGGGGATGTGCCTGTTGAGGAAGTTTCTGCCGTCTTCAATATAGGCAAACAATTCGTCTTCGCCGGTAACGGGTTTGTAACTCAAATGTAGTGAAGCACGAAAATCGGGGAATACCAGATCGGCCCAGTAGGGTTCTGCGCTGGCCCGGCTATCGGGAGTAATATGCGCATATGTCGGGTAATGAAAAGTGTAGGGAAAAACACTGTCGAACAGGGTATATTCCTTTTCAGGCAAAGCAATGCGAAAATACCCCCGGGGCAGGGGTGTGCTGCTCCTGTCGCAGGATGAAATAAGCAACAGAAAAATGACGGTGCCAAACACCGCTATATTACGAAAAAATGGCATAAGCAAAATTGTAAAGGGATGAATAAGAGCTGCAAAATTACCCATTAATTCTCACCCACGGGCACAACGAAGTCTTAAAAACCTCTAAGTGTGAGCCGTTTTTAGTTTAACCTGGATGCGTTTAATGCGGCGGTTATCCACTGCATCCACAATTAGGTCAAAATCATCAAAAGATAACTTTTCACCTTTATAGGGCAATTCCTTTTTTATTTCCAGAATCAGGCCGGCCATGGTGTCGGCCTCGCCTTTTATATCATTGATGATAGTGTAATCAACACCTGTAATTTTGCAAAAGTCTTTGAGCAAGGCTTTGCCTTCAAAAACGTAATTCAGGTCATCAATCTTGGAAAAAATGGTTTCTTCAATGTCGAACTCATCATTGATTTCTCCCACTATCTCCTCCAGGATATCTTCCATGGTAATAATACCGCTGGTTCCTCCGTATTCATCCACTACGATGGCCATATGAATTTTCTTTTCCTGAAACTCCTTGAGCAAGTCGTTGATTTTTTTGCTCTCGGGTACGAAAAAGCATTTACGGATAAGTGTTTGCCATTTAAAGTCGGTATCGGTATCCAGGTAGGGGAGTAAGTCCTTGATGTATAGGATTCCTGTTACGTTGTCGAAGCTTTCCCGGTACACAGGGATGCGGCTGTATCCTGCCTCCACGATAACATTTATAAGCTCGGCAAAGGGTGTTTTTTCATCTACTGCAACAACATCCATGCGGCTTTTCATGATTTCGCGGGCATAAATATTACTGAACTGCACAATGCCATACAGCAGCTGCTTGTCTTCTTCTGTGCCCTTTTCATCATGGGTAATATCGATGGCATGAGAAAGCTCATTGGCACTTAAACCCGATTTTTTAACCGCCAGTCTTTTGTCAATAAAATTGGTGGATTTTACAAGCACCGAGCTGAGGGGGTAAAAGATGCGGCGCAGGGTCAGCATTATGCCGGCCACACTCAGGGCGAAGCGTAACGCGTTTTGTGTGGCATATACCTTGGGTAGTACTTCGGCAAAAAGTAATATCAGGAAAGTAACTACTATCACTTGGACCACAAATCCCAGTATCATGTTCTCCTCATAGTTGAAGATGATACTGAACACGAATGTAGATAGGATAATTACGGCAATGTTTACTACGTTGTTGGTAATGAGGATGGTGGCCAGCAGTCGCTTGGGGCGATCGAGCAGGTTCAGCACCCTGGACTCTTTGGTACCGCCATTATCGCGCAAATCATCCAGCTGAGAATGGTTGAGAGAAAAAAAAGCAATTTCGGAACCGGAAACCAGGGCAGAGAATACCAGCAGCAGTATCATAACAAAAATACCCGTGGCTGCTTCCGCGTTAAAGGTGTTGAAAAAAGTAATGCTTACCGAAACGAAACACGAATAGGGTTCAGGTGAATCTTCCAAATTGATTATTGCTTTGATTTTAATACAAATGTAATACAAAAAATTGCACAAAATCAAATTTTTGTACCTGCCCGTCAAGCCCTTTTAACGGGGTGATGTGTCAGATATGAATGTGTGATGTGTACACAAAAATTCCTATCTTTACTCATTCATTTCAGCGGCCACGTATGTCGGGTTTTGCCAAACAGGAGAAGACGGGCCAAGTGTGTAAACAAAAAAATCGCTTTATGAAGAAAGTAATCAGTTTTGCAGCATCACCGCAAAACTTGCTGAAAATTAGCGCCATAGATAAAGCCTTTAAAAAGTATCGCAAAGATGTAAAACATCTTATCTGCCACGCCGGCTATGAAGAAGACGAAAAATCTTCCCTGTCTTCTTTCGAGGATATCGATTTTCCCAAAACCAGCCACTACATTGCCGTGGGATATGGCAGCCATGCCGCCCAAACCGCAAGAACCATGCTTGAGGTTGAAAAAGTATTGCTGGAGGAGAAACCTGATCTGGTTATTCTGTCGGGCCATCAGGACGCCTCCCTTGCATGTGGCATCACCGCTTCCAAAATGAAGATTCCCATTGCCCATATTGATGCAGGGCTGCGCAGTTATGAGAATTATAACCCCGAAGAAATCAACAGGATTCTTACCGATGTATTATGCGCCTACTTTTTCGTAAGTGAGCATAGCGCCATGAAAAACCTCAGGGACGAAGGCTCCAATTCCGATAGAATTTATTTTACCGGAAACCCCCTGGTAGATGTGCTGGAGCTCTATTGGTCTGACATGGAAGAATCCAATGTGCGCGATAACCTGAAGCTGGGCGATGAGAACTATGTGCTGGCCACATTCCACCAGACGGATAATCTGGAGGGAAAGGAAAATCTCAATGAAATTTTAGCCATGCTGGAGCGTTTAAGCACGCAGTGTAAGGTGGTATGGTTGCTTCCGGGCTATGCGCACAAAAAGATGCTGAAAAAAGGATTGGATAAAAAACTATCGCCAGGTGTAATGCTCAGCGGACCCCTTCCCTATGTTGATTTCCTTGCCTTAATGTACAATGCTGAAGCAGTAATTACCGACAGCGAGAGCATACAGGAAGAAACTACTTACCTGGGGGCACAGTGCATTACCGTGCGAAAATTTACCGAGCGTATTGTTACTCTCGATGTTGGCACCAATCAGCTGGTAGGTTTTGATTTTGAGAAGGCAGAAAAAGTTGCTGAAGATATTCTTAAAGGAATCATCAAACCCGGCCGTATCCCCGAAATGTGGGACGGAAAAGCCTCCAAGCGTATTGTGGAGGTGCTTATAGAGGAGATAGATGAGTAAATCATTAAATGGCAGTTTCTGAAGCCGGGTATTTGCCGGGGGCTGAGCAATGCGATAAACGCATTGTATCACCTGTGGAAATTACTGCTGAACATCATTCAGGTTCCCGTTTCGACAGGCTCAACGTTCGGCAGGCTCAGCGTCCATTTAGTAAAAAGCAGCTGAGTCAACCATTTATATGCGTTGGCGTTACTATACCTCAAAATTGGTAATGTTGTCCGTAAGGGTAAAGTCAAAGTCAGGATATTCGTACAGCGAAGGCCTGGGTTCAGTTTCTCCGATGCTGTATCCCCAAATGGATTCATACTCTTTCTTGTTTTCTCCCATTTCTTCTATTTGCTCCAGGTAGGCTGCAATAGATTTGGATTCTACAATAACAAACTTACCGAGCTTTTCTATAATGGGGCTGTGGCTGCGTGTATGGTCATGGTTAAATTCCAGGATTCTACGCCCATTGCGGGTTATGCCGATTACGCGGTAAGTCATGCTTTTCCCTACTCCGGGAAGATTCAGTACGTTACGGTCGGTGGCGATAAAAGGCAAATCAGCCTTTTGCCTGAGTTGGTTGATATGCTCAATCATATTTTCTGCCGTAAGGGGATATTTTTTCACCTCTTCCAGGTATTGCTCCGGAACCCGTCCAATGATTTTTTCTTCCATCTGCTCCTGAACGGCGCGGGCATTGGTGGCAAACTTGGAACTGTTTTCCATGTACCCTTTTACCGAGAAGGTGTAATAGGGCATCACGCCAATGTCGTTAAGCTCCTTACGCAGCCTTGCCGTATGTCCGCGACGTGATGAAGGGGCCGTAAACACAAGCTGGTTGGCAACCATCCATCCGGCTTTAGTAAGCCGTTCTATTCCCAGTCGTGCCTCGGGGGTAATCTCCATGGGCGACTGGAAGTGAGTTTGCACCACGAATTCCTTGATACCTGCAGCAGACGCTTTCTCCTTAAATGCAGCAAGTATCTCCATGAGCTTTGTTGTAATGCGCTGCGGCAGGTAAACCGGCAGTCGGGTTCCCAACCTGACCCTGAGGATTTCGGCATACTTTTCTCCTTCGGGGCGGGTCTTGTTGGCTTCTTTTTTCTTCAAAGCCATCTCATAAACCGCGGTGAGAATTTTTTCCAGCGACTTGTCAGCACTCATCAGTGCATCTCCTCCGGTAATCAAAACATCGCGCAGGCGTGAATCTTCTTCCCAGTAATTCATGATTTGCTTTAGCTTGGCATCCCAAGTTTCCTTGGGTTTGAGCCTGTCGAGGTCGAAGTTGAGGTTGCCCCGCTGGAAGTCGTACATTCGCTGGCATGATGCACACAGCCCGGCACAGGCACGGCCCATGGTATCGGGGATGAGGATAGCAACCTCGGGGTAGCGGCGGTGTACATTATGGTGGGTGGGGAGTACCCATCCTGCAGCATTGGGTTTGCCCGGCTTCACAATGTCTTCTTTTTCCCAGGCTACAATATGGCCAAACTCTTCTACCAGCTGGCGCGAGTAGAGGATATAATAGCGGATGGCCAAATCTGCTCCTCTGGCAGATTCCGGTTCGTCAACATTGAGAAGGGATAGGTAATAAGGGTTGATGAAAAAGGGAATTCCACGTTTTTTTGCTTTTTTCAACACGTCCATGGTTTCCTGGTCAAGGGAGTTGCCCAGCAATTCATTGAGTAATTCGGGGCTGCGCACGGCAAAGCGAAGGTGAAACACATGGTCGTTCCACCATTGGTTCATCAGCTCCAGTTTTTGTTTCCGGGTGGCGCCGGCAGGAAAAGTGTATTTGGGGCTTTTCAGCTCTCCCGTGTCGATCTTTTCCGCAAGGACTTCTATGATGCGGTTTTTGTTTTTTTCTCGTATTGCTGCGATTTCGGGGTCAAGTCCACCCGGATGTCTTTGCATCCATTCTGTAATCTTTTCCCTTGTTGGGGCCTGATGCTTTACCTTTCCGCTGAACTGCCTGAATAGGTGAATCATGTCGCGGAAAAAGTTACTTTGTGCGCCGCCCTTACCGTTACGGGTGGCCAGCCACAACATTTTAAACGGCTCAGAAATAGCTTTTTTCCCTCTCAGGTTCAGGTCATCCACGCTTATACCTGCGTGATCCAGGTAATCCAGTATGCGTATGGCGGCATAGTCTTGCCACGTAAGCATTTCCATGGCTTTGCGGCCATGCTCCTGGTTGGTGTAAAAGGCATAAGCTCTCGGATTGTTGTCCATATACTCCATGGCCCACGCTTTTATAGTACTTCGTAATTCATCCAGGGTGGTGGAACTTTCCAGGATTTGCCTTAGCCTGGGGTTTTCTTTCAGAAGTTTATCAAGGAGTTTTCGGGCCGAGGGGGAGATGGCTTTTTTGTCAAGTTCTTTAAGGGTTTTATATTTCGGCGTTTCAATCATGTTAATAATGGACAATATTTTTTTAATGAGTTATATATACTTTCAAGATTTGGGCTAATGTGCTGTTTGCGGGGAATAGAATTGGGAGTAATCTGTCAGGAAACATAACAGGAAACAGGGGTTCCGCATTTTGTAGCATCCTCTGCAGAGGCAATTAAAAGGCCCATCATGTTCCCGACAAAGATAACAATTTTAGAGGAAAAAACCGGGGAGGCATTGTAGGGCTAAACCCTACAATCCGAAGATGCCGGGACGTGTAAAGAAAATTAACTTTTTTTCAGACGATTGAATACGGGCTGCAATGTTTCCCGGGCTTCTTTATCGCTGGCAAGCACAATCAAAGCAAAAACCAGTAAAAGTACCGCTGAGATAATCCAATTAATAACACGATAAAATTCCGGTATCAGGGTGTGCAGAAAGTAAATGGCCAAAGCCGCAGCTATGTAGAAAAAGATTCTTTTGATATCGTAGGGTACCGGATAGTGTTTTTGCCCCCACAGCCACGAGATAAGGGTCATTAGAAGATAACACACCAGGTGCGCCCATGCCGAGGCATAATAGCCGAATACAGGAATAAGCGCGATGTTGAATGCAATGGTTACCGCCGCGCCAATAACCGCGATCCATGCACCGTATTGTGTTTGCCCCGTAAGCTTGTACCAGATGGAGAGGTTGAAATAAATGCCCAGGAAAATGTGCGCAATGAGCAAAACAGGCACTATGGACAAGCCTTCACGGAAATCACGGCCTATGAAATATTGAATGATATCCATGTAGAGCATGATGCCCAGGAATATAAACAGGCAGGTTACCACAAACACTTTCATAACCCTTGCATAGAGCAGCTGTGCATTTTCATTTTTGTATTCTGCAAAAAAGAAAGGTTCTGCTGCAAACCGGAAGGCCTGAATGAAAAGCGACATCAAAACCGAAACCCTGTAGGATGCTGAATAGATTCCCACTTGCGACATGGCAATATCTTCCGGCAAAAGATATTTAAGCAGAATTTTGTCCAGTGCTTCGTTGAGGATGCCCGCCAGGCCCGCAATAAGCAAGGGGAATGCATAAATAATCATTTGATGCCATAATCCAGCCGAAAATACAATACGATGACGCAGGATAACCGGCAACAGCAACACCGCTGTTATGGAACTGGCTGCCAGGTTAGCTATAAAAACATACCCGATGCCAATATCCGGATTGTATATGGATGAGATAAAAGATGCAATAGCCGGGCTGCCATTGTTGAGTAACCATGGACAGGCCACTACAAAAAACAGTACCAGGGAAATGTTTACCCCAATTCCTATAAACTTTATCAGTGCAAATTTCAGGGGTCGGTTTTCTGCTCGCAGGCGGGCAAAAGGCACAGCCATAATTGCATCGATGCCGATGATAATACCAAACCACACAATGTATTCGGGATGATCGGGATACCTGAGCGTAGCCGCGATATCGTGCCGGAAAATAAGGGTGGCCAGAATAAATGTTGATGCCAGCATGAAAACCGATACCAGTGAAGTGCTGAATATCTTTTCTCCCTGTTCGGGGCTTTGCTGCGAGAAACGGAAAAATGCCGTTTCCATGCCGTGGGTAAGGACAACGATGAGGATGGCAACATAAGCATACAATTCAGCAATGGTTCCGAATTCGTGGGTAAGGAAATAGTTGGTATAAAGGGGCACAAGCAGGTAATTGAGCAGCCGGCCCACGATATTACTTACCCCGTAAATAGCGGTTTGCCCCGCCAGCCGTTTAATGGAATTCGTCATGCTGTTGCCATAATATGCAAAGGTGCAAAATATTTTTTAAATGTTTTGCCTGTTTGCCTTTGAAAGCCTTAAGGTATCTCAACGCAGTTTTCCGGATTGTTATTTTTCGGGATACAATATAACGAGGATGTATCAAAAGCCGGATGTTATCCGGACGCTGAGCAGTTCGACTGGCTCACTGTAGCACTTGTCGAAGCGGGCACCCGACGAATAATCAGATGTCGTTTCGACAGGTGGTATGGTGAGTTTACCGAACCACTCAACGACCAGCCGACATTATTGAGACAGCCTCGTTTTATGCCATATTCTATATGAACCGTTTTTAGCGAACAGATGCTTTCAATTCACTCTGCAGATTGCGGGTAATTTTGTCCATTACCTTGTCTATCTCCTTGTCTGTAAGGGTTTTTTCTTCATTTTGCAGGGTAAAGCTCACGGCGTAGGATTTCATGTCCTTGTCCATTTTTTCATCCTTGTACACATCAAACAGGCGAACTTTTTTCAGCAACTTTCTT
>SLOR01000363.1 GCA_007132395.1 Bacteroidales bacterium | reverse complement strand
ATATCATGTTTTGTAATTATGGGTAGCTGCATTAAAAAAGAATCAAGCTTGCACCTTTCCCCTCCCTGCTCTTAGGGAGGGGTGCCCGGGGGTGGGTCAACGATTTATCATTAGAATCAGTACTGGCAAGAAAGCGGATAATCATTTTGATTTTTATCTGAATTTTAATTAACTTAATCTAAATTAAAATTTCGGATGACTCACTTCTCCCATATACCCATGGTAAGAATCATCATACCTGTTCTGGCAGGCGTGATGTTGTATATTCACCTGGAAATTTACATTCCGGTAAGGGTGTATTGGGCAGCAGCAGGAGTGTTTGCCCTTTCAGCCCTCATGATAGAGAGGTGGGCACAGCAGAACTTTCGTTATCGTTTTGCTTTCGGCTTCAATGCTATGCTGTTTCTATTTGTGTCGGCCTACTTTCTTGCACAGGGACGAAACCAGCAGAATGACTCCCGACATTTCAGCAATTTTACCACGGAAGCGTCTATGGTAAGGATAAAGCTTACCGAGCCCGTTTCAGAAAAAACCAATACCTGGCAAATTACGGGCAGTGTAACTCATGTACTTACGGATTCGGCTATAACTCCCACCACGGGAAAACTGATTCTTTACCTGGAAAAAGATTCACTTGCCGCCGGGCTTGCTTATGGCGACGTACTCTTTCTCTCCGGGCAGGTAAACGAAGTTCAGCCCCCGCGCAACCCCCATGCCTTTGACTTTCGCAAATTCCTGGCCCGGCAGAATATTTTTCACCAGGCATATCGCTCTTCCGGACAATGGTACTTCAGCGGACAAAATGAAGGAAGCTATTTTGTGAAGAAGGCCCATCAAATGCGCACCAGAGCATTGCATATTCTGGAAGAAAATAACATCAGGGAGCGGGAATTTTCTGTGGCCTCAGCCCTGCTGCTGGGATACCGCGATTATCTCGACGAGGATTTACGCCGTGAGTTTGCAGGGGCAGGTGCCATGCATATATTATGTGTTTCCGGCTTGCATGTGGGTATCATTTTCCTGGCATTGAACTTCATGCTGGCTTTCATGAAACGCCTCCCCTACGGCAGGTTACTCAAAACCCTCTCTATCATCGCCCTCATCTGGTTTTATGCTGCCATTACAGGTTTCTCACCCTCGGTAATGCGGGCCTCAACCATGTTTACGTTCGTGGCACTGGGACAGAATTTCAGGCGATCTACCAATATCTATAATACCCTTGCAGCATCGGCCCTGATCCTGATACTTTTAAACCCCCTTATCATCAGCCGCATTGGCTTTCAGCTCTCGTACATTGCCGTGATAAGTATCGTGTGGCTGCAACCCGTTTTTTACAAATGGATGTATTTCAAAAACCCCATATTGGATAAGGCCTGGGGTATTATAACCGTTTCGCTGGCTGCCCAGTTGGGCACAGGCCCGCTGGCAGTATACTATTTCAATCAGTTTCCTAATTTTTTCCTGCTAACCAACCTTGTGGTTATTCCTCTCACAGGCCTTATCATTAAATCGGGCATCTTGCTGTTCTTGCTTTCCCCAATTGGGTTCCTTTCACAGCTTGCAGGCAAAGCACTTTCATTGCTGGTGCTTGCGTTGCACTCTTCAGTTCGTTTTGTTGAAGGACTTCCAGCTTCTGTCAGTAACAATATCTCCATCACCATGAGTGAAACACTCCTGATATTTACAATCATCATACTTACTGCACTTTTCTTTATAAGTCAGAAACGCACCGCAGCAATGGCAGGCATGGCAGGCCTGCTTTTGCTTTGCAGCTCATTTACTTACAGGCTCATAGAAAAACAAAACAGGCAAAAGCTTGTGGTTTACCATTTGACAAACGGGCTGGCTATGGATATTTACACCGGTAACAACTGCTATATGTGGGCTTGTGAAAATGCTATACAAAACGAAAGAAACCTGCTGTTTGCCACCTCCGAAAACAGGCAAAGAATGGGCACTGCAGCAAAAGGTGCAATTTTACTAAACGACTCTGCAAATTACTTCGCCGATGGTACTATTTATCGGAAAGATGCATTTATCCATGCAGGAAATAAAACTTTCAAAGTACTGGATAAGCACCAGGATTTAAGTACTGAAGTAACTTTCACCGGTCAGATTGATGTGCTTATCATAACCGGCAATCCCGCTTTTAGCATGGAAAGGATATTTGCAAGCCTTCCTGCACATCATATTGTTTTTGATGCCACCAATCACATTTTCAGAACCCGCAACTGGATGGAAGAATGCAATGCATTAGGATTAAACTGCTGGTCGGTGCGTGAGCAGGGCGCTTTCACCCTGGCCTTGCAGCAGGATGCAGAACCGTAGAAAACCCCCGATATATTCCTACAGTTTTTATGCAAAAAAAATCCATAATTTTGTTTTATGGATGTATGGCATGGTATTTTCTTGGAGAATTGCCATCCAACAACGCATTCAATAAAATCAAAACCCAAAAAAAAATGAGAAGTTTAGCATTGAGTATTTTGTTTTCCATTCTGTTTATTGCAGGCTCTTACAGCCAGACTGCAAGGGATTTTGCCCGCATGGCCACTGCAAAAATGGAACTGGGCGATTACCGCGGAGCTATTGAAGATTTTTCAAGTATAATACGCCTGCAACCCGATTACGAAATGCTTTACCAGGCCCACTTTGGCAGGGGTTATGCCAAATTTCAGTCGGGAGATTACGCGGGAGCCAAAACTGACTTTGACCGCTCCATCAGGATATACCCCAATGATGCGGAGGTTTTTTTCTGGAGAGCATACACCAAGTACCGCCTGCGCTACAGTGCCAACAGCGAGATTGCCGATTACAACCGGGCCATATTGCTCAATCCCGATTATGCAGAAGCGTATTTTAATCGCGGCCAGGCAAGAATCAAAAACAGACAACTAAGCACTGGCTGCCGCGATTTGCGTCAGGCTTATGAGCTGGGGTATAACGAAGCCGAACCCCACATCAGGATACACTGCGGTGAACCGTGAAAAGTTTTAGTTTCTGACCCTTCTTCTCAGGTGAATACGTTGCCCCACGCGGGGCTCACTACCCTCTTCCATGGCATTCAGGCGATACAGATTTCGCAGTCGAATGCCATATTTTTGTGATATATCGTACATGGTTTCCCCGTGCTTTACAAAATGATAGGGTTCAGATGCCCTTCTTCTCTTGGGTTGCAGGTAAATTATCTGGCCTGGCTCGAAGCGTGCATTGCCATCAAGGTCGTTGTACCTGTAAATTTCGCGTGGCCACATCCCCTGCTCTTTCGCAATGCTTTCAGGCGTGTCTCCCCTGCGGGCATACACGTAACGAATCCGGTTGTTCTCATGTATTTCACGCCCCACACCCACAGAAGGAAATTCGTCCGGGGCAGGCTGTGTCCTTGTTGTACGTGCCGGACGTGCGGCAGGAGCAGTAGTGCCGGGGCGCGAATCTGCCATTGTTTCCATGGCCTTTCGGTCATATTTATACAGGCTGTTGCGCTCAATTACACCAATAAGCAGCTCAGGGTAACGGGGGTTAGTTGCATATCCGGCCTGTCGCAAACCCCTTGCCCAGGCTTTATAATCCATTACGTTCAGCTCAAAAAGTCCGGCATAACGGGGCCTGCCGGTAAGGAACTCCGAGTGATCGTAAAACGATTGCAGGGGATTATCGTAAGCACGGAAACACTCATCGGGTTCATCGTCATCCTTGTAATATGTCCTGCCCGGCCAGCCATGGCATTTAATGCCGAAATGGTTGTTGGCCAGTACGGCCAGATCGCTATTTCCGAAACCTGACTCCAGGATGCCCTGGGCAAGCTTGATGCTGGCAGGTATGCCATGTCGCCGCATTTCTTCCATTGCCACATCCTTATAGGTTTCAATATACTGATTCAGGGTCATTTGCTGTTGGCCACGGGCGGCAAGGCTAAAAACAAATAAGAGTATAATGACGATTCCGGGTTTCCGCATATGGATTATATAGTTTCTGAACATAGACATAGTAAAAATGACAAACCACTTGTATTCAACTTGCAAACCTACTTATTTTTCAGCAAGCGAAAATGTTTTCAGGTTACTTTTTACCCACCACACATTCCCCTCTGCAACACCCATTATTTCATTATTTTTGAAGATTCAAAAAAACATTGTTAATAAATAGGAGCCCCGACCTAACCAGCTACCCTGCAACCTAAATAAATGAGTAATGGAGAACATTCAAAAATATTTTTCTGAAGCGGATACTGCCACAATTGAAAAAATGCGCCAATTGAAGCCTCTGTATGCAGAATGGAACAGCAAAATCAATGTAATATCCCGCAAGGATATGGATAATTTTTTTACCAACCATGTGCTCCATTCCCTTGCCATTGCCCGCATCATACAATTCAAACCCGGCACGCACATTCTTGATGTGGGCACCGGGGGTGGCTTCCCGGGTATACCCCTCGCCATCCTCTTTCCCCACTGTCGTTTCTGGCTGGTTGATTCTATCGAAAAAAAAATCAGGGTGGTAAACGAAGTGGCTACAGCGCTGGAACTAACCAACGTAAAAGCAATCAGGGAAAGGGCAGAAAATGTGCCCGGGAAATTCGATTTCATCGTCAGCCGGGCCGTTACTGCACTGCCCCGCTTCATGGGCTGGATACACAACAAAATTGAGCCCGTGGGATTCAACGCTCTGCCCAACGGAATCATTTACCTGAAAGGAGGAGATTTCTCCGACGAACTCAGGGAGATAAAGAAAAAGCACAAGGTTTATCCTATTTCCGATTTCTACGATGAACCCTTTTTTGAAACCAAGAAAATCGTCCATATTTATTGAAAGACTATCTTACAAGCGTGTTTCAAAATAAAATGTAACTTCCCGGTTTTCGGCGTTTATCAAAAAAAATTGAGCAAAATTCCTTAGGTTTGCATAAGAACAGTATTTTTGATTATTCAGACACATCACCAATGCATATTCAAAGAGCTAAACAAGTCCGGAAATCAGGCTACCTGCCGGTAGCAACTTGTATACGCAGAAAATCATCACCTTTAATGAAACCCTAAAATAGAAATAAAATGAGCAGAGTTTTATCCAACCTGGAACCCAAAGCATTGTGGGAGATTTTTGAAGACATTTGCAACATTCCGCACCCTTCAAAAAAAGAAGAAGCTATTATTGAATACGTGAAGAAATTTGGCGAAGATCTGGGTCTTGAAACAGTTTCAGACGCCGTGGGCAATATCCTTATCAGAAAACCCGCCACACCTGGTTATGAAAACCGCCAAACTATCATCCTTCAGGGCCATTTAGATATGGTACCCCAGAAAAATAATGATACCGAGCATGATTTTGAAAAAGACCCCATACGCCCGCGCATCGACGGAGAATGGGTAAAAGCTACAGGCACTACCCTGGGAGCCGATAATGGCATTGGGGTAGCAGCAGCCATGGCTGTACTACAGGACAAAAGCCTCGAGCACGGACCCATCGAATGCCTTTTTACCATTGATGAAGAAACCGGCATGACAGGTGCCTTTGGACTGAAAGAAGGGTTCCTCAAAGGAGACATCCTGATGAACCTGGATTCGGAAGATGAAGGAGAACTGTATATTGGTTGTGCCGGCGGTATTGACACCAATGCTTATTTCGATTATAAAGAGATTGATGTGGTAGGTGCTGCCCAGGCATACAAGGTAGAAGTGAAAGGACTTAAGGGTGGCCACTCCGGTATGGATATTATCCTGGGTCGCGGCAATGCCAACAAAATCATCACCAGGCTTTTGTGGCAGGCACATCGTGAGCTGCAGCTGCAAATCCACTCCATCGACGGAGGAAGCCTGCGCAATGCCATCCCCAGAGAAGCAACAGCCGTAGTAGTTGTTCCCAAAGAAAATGCGGAAAAATTTGAGCAGTTGACCCAGCAGTTGAACGCGCAGATTAAAAACGAACTTAAAAACGTAGAACCCGACTTCACCCTGCAAATCAGCAGCACTACAATGCCTGAGAAGCTTATTGACCCCCAGGTTACCGGCAACATGCTCAGCGGAGTTTACGCTTGCCCCAATGGCGTTATCCGCATGATTGACGATATGCCCGGAGTGGTGGAAACAAGCACCAACCTGGCCATCGTTAAATCGGATAACGGACGTATTGAAGTATGTGCCCTGCAAAGAAGCTCGGTTGATTCGGCCAAGCAAGACCTTTGCAACATGATACGCTCGGTATTTGAAATGGCGGGTGCTGAAGTAGAGCATGCAGGCTCTTACCCGGGATGGAAGCCCAATACCCAATCGCCCATTTTGCAAACCATGAAAGATGTATACAAAAACAAGTACGGAAAAACACCCGAAGTGAAGGTAATTCATGCAGGCCTGGAATGCGGCCTTATCGGCGGAGTATATCCTAACCTTGACATGATTTCTTTCGGACCCACCATCCGCAGCCCCCACTCACCCGACGAGCGTGTGATGACAAAAACCGTTGCACTGTTCTGGGAATTCCTTTTGGAAACTTTGAAAAATGCGCCTGCTAAATAATACAGCAGGCATTCTTTCCCTAACCTTCAAAAATGCCGTTGACAACTACATCAACGGCATTTTTACTATCCCCCTTTATGCTTGCACTGCGTCAACCTCATGGGCTATATAATCAAATTCGGCAGAAATATAATTTTTAGCTAAAAATTTCTTCGTAGCTTTACTATTCCATTAAGCATTTTAACTGTGAGACAATATCAGATTCTTTTACTACAAATACTCTTTGTAGTAAGTCTTTGCACGTATGTACTCCCCCATAAATCTTCTGCACAGGAGGAGTTTAACCTGGTATCCTCTGAAAGCACAAAGCACCAGCATCTGGAGCATATGCTGGATTATGCCTGGAGTGTCAGAAACTCACTACCCGACACAGCCCTTTATTACAGTCTGAAAGCCATTGTACTTGCTGACTCTCTTGAGAATCAATACAATCATGTAAAAGCCCACAGTTTTGCAGGAGTATCCTATCGCCTGCTGGGAAACTACAGCCAGGCAATCGAATATTTTTTCAGAGGCCTGTCCCTGGCCAAAGAATACCAGATACCGCAGCAGGAGGCCTATGCCTATATCAACATAGCCAACCTGTATATATACCTTGAGTATTACAATCAAGCCCTGGAAAACCTGCACTTTGCAAGAGAAATTGCTGCAGAGGTACAGGACGAAAGAATCCTTTCCTATGTGTATCTTAACACAGGGCGGGCTCTTATGCACTCCAACCGTTTTGATGAAGCCATAGAAAATCTGCAGTATGCCCTGGAACTGCGAAAAGAAAAGGGCAATGTGCCTGGTCAGGCGGTATGTTACAAATACCTTGGTGACATTCATTTTAACCGTAACCAAACCTCCAGAGCCACAGAAAACTACCAACTGGCACTCGAAGTAATCAACAAGAGTTCAGACAGGCACCTTTTAGGCAATATTTACCTGCAGTTGTCTTTGCTAAACTCCAGGGAGAAAAACTGGCCGGATGCCCGCAGAGATGCCAGCCGTGCGCTGGAAATAGGCAAAGAAGTAAACTCAAGGCTCATCATTCATGATGCGCTGAAAGTACTTTCTGAAGTTGACCTGGCACAAGAAAATTTCAGGGAGGCAGCCCAAATGCTTGCCATGGTAAATGAATATGCCGATACCCTCTACAATCAACAGTTGGCAGAGAAGGTATTGAGCGTTGAATTTCAGTGGGAACGAGAAAAAAGACAGGCAGAACTTGATATCCTGGAGCGCGACAAAGAAATACAACAGCTCCGGCTGGAAAGACAAAAAGCCCTTAATAATCTCCTTCTCGTAATTTCTATACTGATACTGGCTGTGGGAATAATCCTTTACGTGCTGCTGCAAAAACTACGCAGCCAGAATGTGGTATTACAACAGCAGAAAGAAGAATTGCGCCAGCTCAATCAGGCAAAGGACAAAATGTTCATGGTAATAGGGCACGATTTGAGAGGGCCGGCCTGGAATATCAAAGCCCTGATCGAGTTAATCCTTGATGAAGATTCGGTGAAAGACAACCCTGATTTGTCGGAATCCATTAACCTTCTCTCCCGCTCCACACAGGCACTTACCGACCTTTTGGAGAACCTGCTTTTCTGGGCAAAAACCCAGGACGGGAAATTGGTTTTTAAACCCACACGATTCAGCATCAATCAGCTCACGGAGAACACCATAAAGCTTTACAGGCCCTGGGCGAACCTTAAAAATCTTTCTATTGATTGCAGTTCGGATACACAAATAGAGCTGGAGGCAGATGAGAATATGATTTCCACCGTGTTGCGCAACTTGCTTTCCAATGCCATTAAATTCAGTCATAAGGGTGGAAAAATCGACATTCAGCTTTCCCGGCAAAATGGAGTTATGCACTTTTCCATTAAAGACAATGGCATTGGCATAGATTCCGAAAAGCTTCCTTTTATTTTTCATGATGAGCAAACACTTTCTACCCGGGGCACTGGCAACGAAACAGGTTCGGGGATAGGACTGGGGCTGAGCAAAGACTTCATAGAGAAGCATGGTGGTCGCATTTGGGCGGAAAGTAAACCAAAAGCAGGCACAGAATTTCATTTTACTTTACCTGTAAGCCCCGACAAATCCTGAACCTACACCAAACAGTCCTTCTGCAGCAATTCTCATCACTTCTTCTCCCCCTGCCCTGTCTTCCTGGTTTTCAATTTAGTGTAAACTACTGAGTACGCCATTAAGAAAATTTAACTATTTCATAATTTTTCCTATTTTTGTCGGCGACAGTCCTTATGCCAATACCCAAATCATTTAGACTGAAGGAGCCGAAAACCTTATAAACGGGGAGAACCGAAAATCCATAAGAGTAGGAAAAAAACCATTAAACAAACTAACATGGAAGAAAACAAAGTTGACATGTTCCTCATGGCCAACGGCCGGTATTTCGAAAGCACCCAGATACCGCAACTGAAAGACAGGCTGCTCAGAGCCGATGACAGCAAATGGACGATGCTTCAGTCTATTGACTACAAAAATCCTACAACCACCCTGATTGTATCCATTCTGGTAGGCTACCTGGGCATCGACCGGTTTATGATTGGTGATACCGGCCTGGGTGTTTTGAAGCTAATCACCTGCGGGGGATTCGGCATCTGGGCGATCGTCGACTGGTTTCTGATTATGGATCTTACCAGAGACAAGAACATGGAGAAACTCCAGCCCTTCCTGTTTTAATATCATCGGGATGTTTACTATCAGCAGGATGATCATCTGCTGACAGTCGACATACCGGCATTCTTTTGCAGTATGGATTGTGCATGCAACTGAAAGTGTATGAGGAATAGATTGTATTCTATATTGACCGCATGCTGTGCAGCGGGTTATGTCTGGCTTTTCTATAACATATGGAAACCCCCACTGAACGGTCAGGAACCGGCAGTGGGGGTTTGTCTTATCAGGCAGGTAACTTCCGTACCTTGTCCCTCCTGTGGATCAACACAGTCTGTGATACACTTACTGCATGGAGAATATGTTGATGCATTGTATTGGAATCCCCTTGGGATGGTGATCCTTTCGGGGCTCGTAATATTGCCCTTATGGATACTATTCGATCTGGTATCCGGGAAACAAACACTTGTCAAGTTTTACCGGGATGCAGAAAAGCTCCTTCGAAAGCCATGGGTAGCCATACCCCTGGTAGTGTTTGTTCTGGCCAACTGGGTTTGGAACATTGTTAAAGGTTTGTAGTAGGGTTACTGTGGTAACCGCAGAGGGTCGCAGAGTGATTCGCAGAGTCACGCTGTCGGGCACAGGTCAAGCCCTGTTTCATACGGACAGGTCAAGCCCTGTTTCATACGGACAGGTCAAGCCCTGTCCCTACGGATGCATCATCTTATTTTTCAGGCCGGTCAAGCCCGGCCTATACGAGAGAGTGCTGATATGTTGGAATCGAAAATCAAAAAATGAATATCAGGAATATGTTTCTTTAATAGCTGT
>SLOR01000336.1 GCA_007132395.1 Bacteroidales bacterium | reverse complement strand
TCGTGGAAGAAAACCGCATAAAGATTGAACTATTTATTGATGAAGGGCCCACCTATTATTTCCGCAACATCAACTGGGTGGGTAATACTGTGTACCCCGACGGGCTGCTCTCTGAAGTACTGGGCATAAAAAAAGGCGATGTTTACAACCAAAAACTCCTTGACAAAAGGCTTTTCATGGATATGGAAGAAACAGATATCAGTTCTCTATACCTTGACGTTGGTTACCTGTTCTTTAACATCTCCCCCACCGAGGTAAATGTGAGCAACGACTCCATCGACCTGGAACTAAGAATTTACGAAGGGAAGCAAGCCGAAATTGCACGTGTTACCGTTTCGGGAAATACCAAAACCAACGACCATGTGATTTTGCGCGAAATACGCACCCGCCCGGGTATGCTCTTTAGCAGAAGTGCCATTATCCGTAGTCAGCGCGATATTATTCAACTGGGCTATTTTGACCAGGAAAGTATTGACATTATCCCCACACCCAACGCTGCCGACGGCACCGTAGATATCGAATACGTGGTTTCAGAAACCTCCTCCGACCAGATTGAGCTCTCGGGAGGTTGGGGAGCCAACCGAATCATAGGTACGCTTGGACTTTCTTTCAATAACTTTTCTACCCGTAACTTTTTTAAGAAAGATGCATGGCGGCCTCTGCCTTCGGGTGATGGACAGCGCCTTACACTCAGGGCACAGACCTATGGCAGAGGATATGTTTCTTACAGTGCCTCATTTGTTGAGCCATGGCTGGGAGGCAAAAAACCCAACTCTTTAAGTGTATCTATTTTCCAGACCACGCACCGCAACCAGTTTCCGCGCAGCAGCCCCGATTACGGTTACTACAGCATTATCGGAACAACGGTAGGGCTTGCCAAAAGGCTGAGAGTACCTGATGACTATTTTTACCTCAGGCAATCACTTACCTATCAGCGATACGAGATTCTTAACAGCCCCATCCGCTTTATTATTGATGAAGGCAATGCCAACAACCTGAGCTACGGGATTGAACTTGGCCGAAACTCAGTAGATGCTCCCCTTTTCCCAAGGGAAGGGTCGGAGGTATCACTGGGCCTGCAAATTACACCTCCCTTCTCTTTGTTTGACAACAAAGACTACTCAGAAATGGACGAAAGAGACAAATACCGCTGGCTGGAATACCACAAATGGAAATTTAATACCAATTGGTATCAAAGAGTGGCAGGGAATTTGATATTCTCAGCACGTACCCGAGTGGGATTCCTTGGGTACTTTAATTCCGACATTGGAGTATCGCCCTTTGAAAGGTTTTACCTGGGAGGTGACGGGTTATCAGGATGGGAAATCGATGGCCGTGAAATTATTGCCATGAGAGGTTATGCCAACTATTCTTTGACCCCAATGGATTCGCAGCGTCAGTTTATCGGTGCCAACGTGTACAATAAGTTTACCGCCGAGTTGCGTTACCCCATATCGCTCAACCCCATGGCAACCATTTATGCCCTCACTTTCGTTGAGGCAGGTAATGCATGGGGGCAGTTCAGAGACTTTAACCCCTTTGAGCTGAAAAGATCAGCCGGTTTTGGCGTAAGAATATTCCTGCCCATGTTTGGCTTGCTGGGGCTTGACTGGGGATATGGCTTCGACGAGATACCCGGAAGACCCGATGACAATAAGGGCAGGTTCCACTTCAGTATCGGACAATCTATAGATTAAGGTTAAGGTTGAGGTTGAGCATACCACAGATACCCATCTGACAACATACATTGTTAATTAAAATAATGGAGGATATCCTATGAAAAAGATTGTTTTTATTGCCGTGATTGCCCTGTTCGGAACGCTTTCAGTTATGGGCCAGCGCTTTGCCTACATCGACTCCGAATACATTCTGGACAACATTCCTGAATACCAGGCCGCACAGATGCAGCTCAATGATTTATCGGTACAATGGCAAAATGAAATTGAAACCAAATTTGGCCGTATCGACGAGCTCTATCGCAAATACCAGGCCGAGGCAGTATTGCTGCCGGAAGAGATGAAGCGTCAGCGCGAAGAAGAAATCATTGCCCTTGAAAGAGAAGCCAAGGGATTGCAGATGCAGCGTTTTGGGCAGGAAGGCGATTTATTCAAGAAACGCCAGGAACTGGTACAACCCATACAGGATCAGATTTTTGACGCCGTGGAAGAGATTGCTACCCGCGGCAATTATGCCGTGATTTTCGACAAATCAGGAGGCGGCAACATGATCTACTCCGACGTACGCTACGACCTCAGCGATGATGTATTGCAGAATATGGGATACAGAAGGTAGGTGTTGAGGCTGAGAAAATTCGGAAACAAGCACCCCTGAGAAGCCTCCAGCTATTGTCGCACAAAAGAAACTTATAATATCAAAAAAAACAGGTGGTTTGTATGAATCCACCTGTTTTTTTATGTACTTCCACCGGTTTGGTTATTTTCCAAGCAGTCGTTTTATTTCGTTAAGCTTCATTAGTGCCTCCACGGGCGTTAAAGTATCAATATCAGTACTCAATATATCTTCTTTTATTTGCAATAAAAGCGGATCATCCAGTTGGATAAAGCTTAGCTGGAAATCGTCTCCTTTTTTGGTTTTTACCTTAGAAGGTTTTTTAGAAGATTCCTTTCCGGTAAGTTCTTCGTTACTGTGGCTTTTCTCCAGTTGAGTCAAAATATCGTTGGCTCTGTTAATTACCGGTTTGGGCATTCCGGCCATTTTTGCCACGTGAATACCAAAACTGTGCTCACTGCCTCCTGCCACCAGCTTTCGCAAAAAGATTACGGTATTGTGCATTTCTTTTACCGCCACGTTAAAATTTTTGATGCGGTGGAAAGAAGCCGCCATCTCATTGAGCTCGTGATAGTGGGTAGCAAAAAGGGTTTTGGCCCTGAACACAGGATGCTCATGTAAAAACTCAGCTATGGCCCAGGCTATGCTTATTCCATCGTAAGTGCTGGTTCCCCTGCCAATTTCATCGAGCAGGATAAGACTGCGGTTGGAGATATTGTTGAGGATACTGGCCGTTTCATTCATTTCTACCATAAAGGTCGATTCTCCGGAGGAGATATTGTCAGAAGCCCCTACCCGGGTAAAAATTTTGTCAATCCATCCAATGTGGGCTTGCTGCGCCGGCACAAAGCTACCCATCTGTGCCATAAGCACAATGAGGGCAGTTTGTCTTAGCAGCGCCGATTTACCCGACATATTGGGCCCGGTAATCATAATGATTTGTTGTTTCTCATTATCCAGGTACAAATCATTGGCCACGTATTCTTCGCCAGGGGGTAGTTGCTGCTCAATTACGGGATGTCGCCCCTGTTTGATTTCCAACACGAAAGAATCATTTATCTCAGGCTTGCTGTAGTTATACTGCTTAGCCACCCTGGCAAAACACAGCAGGCAATCCAGCCGTGCTATAACGGTGGCATTCTGCTGTATGGGATCAATATATTCGGTTAATGCCGCCACCAGCTCCAGGAAAATGCGCTCCTCCTCTTTCAGTATTTTTTCTTCAGCACCCAGTATTTTTTCCTCGTACTCTTTGAGCTCGGGGGTAATATAGCGCTCTGAATTGACCAGGGTTTGCTTGCGCACCCAGTCTTCGGGCACTTTGTCCTTGTGGGTATTGGTTACCTCAAGGAAATAACCGAATACATTATTGTAGGAAATCTTGATATTGGGAATGCCGGTTCTTTCAATTTCTCTCTGCCGCAGCTGAGCCAGGAAATCCTTACCAGTGGTGGAAATACCCCTCAACTCATCCAGCAGGCTACTGATTCCTTCTGCAATCACATTTCCTTTGGAGATATTAACCGAAGGCTCGGGCATAATTTCTTTCCCAATGCGCTCCCTGATTTGCTGACAGGGGTTGAGCAGGTCGGCAATGGCCTTGAGAGAGCGTGAATCGCTTTCCATGCAAAATTGCCTGATAGGCTCCACTGCTGTGAGGGCACGATGCACCTGCAGGAGCTCGCGGGGATTAATTTTTCCCACCGCAACCTTGGAGATAAGTCTTTCCAGGTCGCCTATCTGGCGGATATGTTTTTCCAGTTCGTCAGAAAGGTCACTATGTTGCAGCAAATACTCCACCACCTGGTGCCTCTCCTGTATCAAGGCCTTATCTTTCAACGGCAACACTACCCACCTTTTAAGCATACGGCTGCCCATGGGTGAAAGGGTATGGTCAAGCACCTGGATAAGGCTGGTGGCATTTTCGTTCATGGAGCGCAACAGCTCCAGGTTACGGATGGTAAATTTATCCAACCACACGTACTTGCTCTCATCGATACGGGAAATCCGGCTAATGTGCTGTATTTTATCGTGACGGGTTTCGCTCAGGTAATACATGGCAGCGCCCGCTGCAATTATTCCGTTTTCTATTTCTTCAATGCCAAAGCCTTTATAGGAAAGGGTACCGAAGTGCTTCAACAACAAATCATCGGCAAATTCGCGGGTATATACCCAGTCTTCCAGCGTAGAAGTATAGTATTTGCCCGGAAAAGATTCATGTAATTCGCGCAGACGGTTTTTTTGCACCACGATTTCGCTGGGTCGGAAGCTTTGTATCAATTTATCGATATACTCCCTGTTTCCCTGGTCCACATAGAACTCACCGGTAGAAACATCCAGAAAGGCAATACCACAGTGGTTTCCCTGCATATGAATGCCTGCCAGGAAGTTGTTTTCTTTATGGTCGAGCACCTTATCGCTGAAAGCTACCCCGGGAGTCACCAGTTCTGTAACGCCCCGCTTCACGATTGTTTTGGTCATTTTGGGGTCTTCCAGCTGCTCACAAATGGCTACTTTCTGGCCGGCCCTTACCAGCTTGGGCAGGTAGGTATCTAAAGCATGAAAAGGGAATCCTGCTAACTCCACGTAGGAGGCCGCCCCATTGGCGCGGCGTGTTAGCACGATTCCCAGTATTTCTGAAGTCTTTACTGCATCTTCTCCGAAAGTTTCGTAGAAGTCCCCCACCCTGAACAAAAGCAGGGCATCGGGGTATTTTCCCTTGATGGAGAGATATTGCTTCATCAAAGGGGTTTCAACAGCTTTTGGCGTTGTAGATTTTGTCAATTTTTTACCTTTTTAATTGGCAAACCTACACATTTTTTTTTGTTTAAAGAACAGGATTTTTGCTGCCTGCAAAATCTATCTTATGGCCAGGCGAGCCATCTCAGAACCCAGGTTCAGCCCCATGTCGCGGGCATTGGATTCGCTCAGTTCGTAGCGCTGACGGCCACCTTCGATAAGGAAGTTTACCACCGAACCATTGGTGAGCGCATTGCGGGCATCGGTAACAACCAGTGCGCTAATCCTGTCGGATTTAAGCTTACCAACAATATCATTAATATTACGAGACTGATTGGTGGGCACATACAAGATATGACTCTTTTCGATTTCTGCAATATTATTGAAAGTTTTTACAATAATACGCTGATTACCTACCATACGGGTAGCAGCCAGCTCCTGAAATTCTCGTGCAATAGGACTGTTGCCATAAACGGCAATCACAAAATCCCCGCTTTGATAAGCCTGGGGCCAGGCAATCATACGTGTAAAGTTATATACAAACACCGATTGCATTTTATACTGATCCTGGGCCATTGAGGATACACTAACACTCATAAGCATTAAACCTGCAAGGATTGTGTAGATTTTTTTCATTGAAAGTAATTTTTAAATAAATATTGGGTTAAAGAAACTCGTAATATGTTCTATTTTCTCAAGGATTTTGGCATTCAATTGCAACAGTCAACTGTTACCTTCATCGCTCGTTACAAAATTACCAACAACCAAACTTTGATTATACGTAAATACACGGAGAAATATGCCTCGTAAAACCACTAGCAGCAGCTATTACGCTGTTTTTCAAATATCTTCAGATTACACAGGTGACCAATTATATTACACTGCAGACAAAAGCAACAAATAATTCTGCAGAAAGCCATATTAAGCCAATGTTAAGTGCAATCAAGCAGCGCATAAAAGGATGTATATCCCTGATTACATGCGTCTTGGGCATTTTCAATACCAACCTGGCAAGAAAAAAAATAAAAACAGAAGGGATGCACTTTTCAAACCCGAAAAAAAAAAGAATCCATGTGTTTAATTTCGTTAAATCCCCAAATGTTAAAAAGCATAATTTGGTGACCCGCTGTATTTTCCTTACTTTTGAAATTCATTACTTTTTTAAAACAAAAAAACACAATTATGCTTTTTACAAAATCAATTACCCGATTATTTTCATTTATGATGTTTGCCTTCATCAGCACCACTCTGATGGCACAAATGCCCATGCAGGCACCTGCAGCTGCTCCCGCCAACTATACCGATGCGGAGCTTCAGCAATTTGTAAGTGCAGTGAGCAAAGTGATGATAATCCAGGAAGAAGGACAAATGAGAATGATTAATACCATTGAAGAGACCGACCTAAGCGTTGATCGCTTTAACGAAATGCTTATGCAAGGGCAACAGCAGGGGCAAACGGAAATAGATGCAACAGAAGAGGAAATGCTTGCATTTACCAACGCACTCAATGCCGTACAGCAGCAACAGCAGGAAATGCAAATGGAAATGATGCAGGCAATAACAGAGGAAGGCCTTGAAGTAGAGAAATACCAGAACATTATGCAAGCCTACGAGCAAAATCCTGAAGTAAAAGGAAAAGTAGATAAAATGTTTGAGGATATGGAATAAATGTCAATTGACATTCTCCCAATGAAAAACGCTGCAACCTCTGGTTGCAGCGTTTTTTTGTGTAGCAGAAAAACTAATATTTGGATTAGCAGGAGAACATACCCCTGATTAAAATTTGTGACCCATCCGTCCCCCAGAAAAACAAAAACCCCTTTAAATCAACGACTTAAAGGGGTTACTTAGTAGCGGGGACAGGATTCGAACCTGCGACCTTCGGGTTATGAGCCCGACGAGCTACCACTGCTCCACCCCGCAATATATCTTGAAAGCTTCTTGCTTTGTATGTCTTAAGAACTTTTGCTTTTTCAAGGAGTCCCTCCTCTTTTGCAGGTGCAAAGTTACAGCTTTTTTCCTTTCACACAAATAAAGCCAGCAATTTTTGAGAAATATCGTAATTTTGTACTTCCTTTGATTTTCATACCCTTGGGAATCAGCTTTTTTACTCATAAATAAATATTCGCATCATGCACAAGGCCGGCTTCGTTAATATCTTAGGCAAACCCAATGTTGGTAAATCCACCCTGATGAATGCCCTTCTGGGAGAAAAAATATCCATCATTACCCCCAAGGCGCAAACCACCCGCCACCGCATTCTTGGCATTGCCAACGACGAAAACTATCAGATTGTTTTTTCTGACACACCCGGCATCATAAAACCAGGCTATAAGCTTCAGGAACACATGATGAGCTTTGTGCATTCTGCACTGGAAGATGCCGACCTCTTTATCCTGGTAACACAGGTAGATGATGACTTCACCGAAGAGAAAACTCTCAGTAAATTAAAAAACACCAGCATTCCCGTGCTGCTGCTCATCAACAAAATAGACCTGGCCAGCCAGGAGGAGGTGATTGCCAAATGCGAACAATGGAAAAAAGAATACCCTACCTTTAAAGTGCTACCCATCTCTGCCCTGAATAATTTCAATCTGGAGCAGGTAATGGCCAAAATTCTTGAAACCCTGCCCGAAAATCCTCCATATTTCCCCAAAGACGACCTCACCGACCGCCCCATGCGGTTTTTTATCTCGGAAATTATCCGCGAAAAAATCCTTATGAATTATGACAAGGAAATTCCCTACTCTGTTGAAGTGGCTGTAGAATCTTATAAAGAAGAGGAGAAAATTATTCGTATCCGCAGCGTCATCTATGTAAGTCGCGATTCACAAAAAGGAATTATCATTGGTCATAAGGGCAGCGCCCTCAAGCGCGTTGGCACACAAGCCCGCAAAGACATCGAGGAATTCGTGGGCAAACAGGTATTTCTCGACATGCATGTGAAGGTCAGCAAAAACTGGCGCGATAATGATATGCAGTTGGGGAGATTTGGTTACAGATAAAGAGAGACCGGAGAAGGGAGATCGGAGACCGGAAGATTCTCCTCCGATTTCCGATTTCCGGTATCCGTTCTCCCAATTTCTTACTTCATACTCATAGACACCCGCTTGCGCGGAATATCAACTTCCAGTATGGTTACCATAACTTTTTGATTGAGTGTTACTACCTCGTTGGGGTTGCCCACGTAGCGGTCGGCCAGCTGACTGATATGCACCAGCCCGTCCTGATGAGCTCCCACATCTACGAATGCACCAAAGGCGGTGATATTGGTGACAATTCCCGGCAGTTTCATGCCCGGCCTAAGGTCGTGGATACTATTCACGTTGGGGTCGAACTCAAACATTTCAATTTCCTTGCGCGGGTCGCGCCCGGGCTTGGCCAGCTCGGCCATTATATCTTTCAGGGTGGGTAAGCCTATGGTGTCGGTAGTATATTTTTCAGGAATAATTTGTTTTCGCAGGGCCTCATCTTTCATAAGGTCCTCAACGGTGCAGCCTATATCTTTGGTCATGGCCGAAACAATATGGTAGCTTTCGGGGTGCACGGCACTTCGGTCCAGGGGGTTTTTGCTTTGGCTCACCCTCATAAAGCCTGCTGCCTGTTCAAATGCTTTGGCGCCGAATCGGGGCACCTTTTTCAGTGCGCTGCGCGACTCGAAGGGCCCGTTTTCATTGCGGTACTCTACCAGGTTTTTTGCCAGTACCGGCCCCAGACCTGACACGTAGGTGAGCAGCTCCTTGCTGGCAGTATTTACCTCTACCCCCACAGCATTCACCGAGCTTACCACTACGTCGTCCAGACTGTTTTTGAGCTGTTTCTGATCCACGTCATGCTGGTACTGCCCCACGCCAATGGATTTGGGATCAATCTTCACTAACTCGGCCAGGGGGTCGGCCAGGCGCCGGCCTATGCTTACAGCCCCTCTTACGGTAATATCATATTCGGGGAATTCTTCTCTTGCCACCGCCGAGGCAGAATAGACAGAGGCGCCGCTTTCGTTCACCATCACGGCAAAGATATCTTTGGGAAAACGAATGTGGCGAATAATCGCCTCTGTTTCACGCCCCCCTGTACCGTTTCCAATGGCAATGGCTTCTATATTATAAGCATTTACCAGGTTCAGGATTTTGGCAGCGGCTTCTTTGCGCTGGTTTTGCGGGGGAAGCGGGTAGATATTTTCATTATGAAGGAGTTTGCCCTGCTTGTCAAGGCACACTACTTTGCAACCGGTTCGCATACCCGGGTCGATGGCCAGGATGTTCTTTTGTCCGAGCGGCGGGGCCAACAACAACTGCCTGAGGTTTTGTGCAAATACCCTTATGGCTTCTTCGTCGGCTTTCTTTTTAAATTGCTGCCGCATTTCCGTTTCCATGGAAGGTGCCATAAGACGTTTGTAGCTGTCTTTTAGAGCCATCTGCACCTGCTCTGCCGCTGGAGTTCGTCCTTTCACAAACATGCCCTCCAGCATGTCGGTGGCCTCTTCTTCATCGGGCTGAATATTTACTTTCAGAAAACCTTCATTCTCTCCCCTGAACATGGCCAGGATGCGGTGAGAGGGTGCTTTGGCCAGGTTCTCGGTCCAGTCAAACCATGCTTCATATTTACTGCCCTCCTCCTCCTTGCCTTTGGCAACTTTGCAATTGATATCAGCCTTCCTTTCGTAGAGCCGGCGAATACGTTGCCGGGCCCGGGCATCCTCATTGATCCATTCGGCAATGATGTCCCTTGCTCCCGCCAGTGCCGCCTGCACATCGGGCACTTCTTTTTCATCATTCACGTAAGCCCATGCCTTCTCTTCCACATCCATATTGTTTTGGGTGAAAAGAATTTTTGCCAGGGGCTCCAGCCCACGTGCAACGGCCATGGTAGCCCTGGTTTTGCGCTTGGGTTTGTAAGGAAGGTATAAGTCTTCCAATACCGACAGAGTGGTAGCCTCCATAATTTGCTTTTCCAGCTCCGGGCTCAATTTGTCCTGCTCAC
>SLOR01000227.1 GCA_007132395.1 Bacteroidales bacterium | reverse complement strand
TCCCAGCTGAAATGGATTATATATCCATCCCGCAGTTTCTCTCCTTTGCGGGCCTTCAGGCACATGCCCTTTGAAGTAGGCAAGGTGAGTTCACCTTCTTTCCACTTTTTGGCATTTCCCACCAGGCAAAACCAGGAAGATCGGTTCTTCTGCTGAAAAGCCTGCTGAATATCCTTAACAGGGCCATGGGGCTCAAGGATAAAAACTTCAATGCGTGCTCCTGTTTCTTTCTGAAACAACAGGCGCGCCTGCACAACCCGGGTATTGTTGAACACCACCAGGCTATCGGGAGGTAACTTCCCGGCTATATTATAAAAGTTGTCTTTACGGATTGTCCCCTGCCGGTAAACCAGCAAAGATGAATCATCACGTTTTTCAAGGGGGTAGCGTGCTATGCGCTCATCGGGAAGATTATAGGTAAAATCTTCAATGGAAATCTGCTTATATTGACTCACTGCTGTTTTTCAATCAAAAATCATAAAATTCTTATCCTGCTACTCCATTGGAAGAAAAAGCAATGCTGATATTTTTCATATTCCGTGCATTGGCAATATCACGAGCCTCAGGGGTGTAAAGAAACTGCAGGGCATCTTTATAATGTTCTGCCACCGTAGGACGCACCATCTTCATGGTACTGTTTATCATCTTATTTTTTTCAGAAAATGGTTCCTGCATCACATACACCGAACTGGGCAGCCAGCGGGGGGGAAAAATCCTTCCCAAATCGCCACCCGGCATAAAGCGGTCAACCTCCGACTGCAGTTTCAGTAAAACCGCCCTGAGGCCATCTTCGGTATTCACATCAAAATTATTTTTCCCTGCCCACGCACGCAACTGTGCCTTATTAGGCGAAATAAGCGCAGTGGTATAAGGATTCTGGTTGTTGTAAAGCATAACCTGGTCGATATAGGGAGAGTATTCTACCATGGCTTCCTCAATACCTTCTGGGCTGTATTTTTCCCCATCATTGGAGATGAGAAGGCTTTTGTTTCGCCCCAGCACGTATAGGTAGCCATCCTTATCCAGATAACCCAGGTCGCCTGTAAACAGCCATCCCTCCCTGATGGTTTCGTTGGTAGCGGAGTCATTTTCCCAGTATCCGGCCATCACATTATCGCCTTTAACCACAATTTCTCCCTGCTGGCCCACAGGTAGTTTGTTACCGTTTTCATCGCAAATTTTAAGTTCCAGGAAAGGAACAACTTTCCCTGATGAACCCAGTTTATGGTGGTCGGGAGTGTTGGAGGAAATAATGGGTGCTGCCTCGGTAAGCCCGTATCCCTGGTACATGGGCAAGCCAATGGCATAGAAGAACCGCTGTAGTTCAATATCCAGCAAAGCCCCTCCTCCTACGAAAAACTGCAGCCGTCCGCCAAAGTTTTCCCGGATTTTAGAAAACAGTATTGCGTTAAAAAATTTATACAACGGTTTCAGAAGCACACGCTGCCCCCTGCCCTTGTTATAACCTTCCTTGTTGTAAGCATATCCCACCTTCAATCCTGCCTGAAACAGCAAGTTGGCCACCTTGCCTTTGGCAGCGATGGCTTTCTCAATATTGCTGCGGAAGTTTTTGGCCAAAGCAGGCACACTCAACAAAAAGTAAGGCCTCACCTCATTGATACATATGGGGATATTGCGGAGGGTTTCATTAAGGGTGCGCCCCAGTTTGAGCGAAGCCAGGCTGGCGCCGTTGCGCATGAGGGCATAGATACCTACGGTATGGGCAAAAGAGTGATCCCAGGGCAGAATATGAAGCGATGTATAATATTCGGGCACATCAAAAACGGCTGAGGCTTGCTCCACGTTGCACAGGTAATTTTTATGGGTAAGAATAATCCCTTTGGGGTCGGCAGTAGTGCCTGATGTGTAGCATATATTGGCAGGATCATCGGGCAAAAGATTCCCGGTTACTTGCATTACCTTTTCAGGGTTTTGTTGTAATGCGATTTCGCCCTTTTGCAGTAATTCTTCCACATCGAAGATCTTATTTTCAGGAAAACTGAGCTTGCCCCAGGCAGGCTTCCCTTCAATACTTTCAAAGTCTTTGCCATCCAGCAACACAACAAAGGCAAGATCCGGAAGTTTATCGGCCAGACGATGGGCTTTCCACTGGTGGTTTCCTGAGATTATCAAGCCTTTGCACCCGGAGTGCTTAAGGCGAAATATCAAATCATCGTCCTCTTCAATTTTTACCGACAGAGGAACACTGATGGCTCCGCAATACAACACTGCCAGTTCACTTACTACCCAGTCATTGCGTCCTTCGGATATCATTGCCATACGATCACCCTTTTTCAGGCCGAACTCCATAAGCCCGGCAGCATAACACAACACTCTTTGGCGTACTTGTTTGTAGGTAAGACCTTTGTAATGGGCATTGCGCTTTTCCCACAAAAAGGTATTGTCGTTATATAGGGCTGTACTTTTTTCAAATAAATCAGGTAAACTCTTGACTATCATAGCTTAAATGTTGAGGTGTCGGTTAAGGGGCAGCCAAATTACTAAAAAATGTGACGCGGGAGTGGGAATAAAAAAGCTACATAATCCGGGGCCCGGATATTTTAGAACAAAGACCTAAGAAAGAACTCTGGCGTTATTTTGAATCACCCTCACTGCCAGGCTGCATGGGCTCAAACCCACTTCGCAAGTGCAGGTCTCTTTGCGGGTAAGGAATTTCAATGTTATGCTCTTTGAACTTTTTGTGAATGGCGTAATAAAGATCGCTTTTCAAAAGACCGCGACGATGGGTATACTTTGTAGTCCACACACGAAGCAGAAAATCAAGAGAGCTGTCACCAAAATTCACGAACTGTACGTCGGGAGGAGGTGTTTTCAACACAGCATCATTCTCCAAAGCCACTTCTACCAGGAGTTTTCTGACTTTTTCAGGGTCTTCCTTATAATGCACACCTACGGGAAATCTGAATCTTATCCTGCGATCATTATAACTCCAGTTAATTACAGTTGAGGATATAAGGTTTGAATTGGGAACAATAATGGCGATATTGTCGTTGGTAAGCACCGTGGTTGCCCTGGCTGCAATATTAATCACATCGCCGTTAATGGTATCGCCCGCCGGATTGGTTAGCTCTATACGGTCGCCCACCTTTATGGGTCTTTCCAAGAGAATAACTAAGCCACTTACAAAATTATTGGTAATGTTTTGCAGGCCAAAACCAATACCCACACCCAGCGCACCTAAGAGTATAGTAAGGAAAGTCAGGTCGATACCTGTGGTCTGGATAATAACCACCAGGCCGATGGTTACTACAATATACCTTACGATGGTGCTGATAGCGATTCTCACACCCAGGTCCACGTTGTACCTTGCCAGAATGCGGTTTTGCAGCAATTGTGTCAACTTACCCGAAAGGTACAGCAACAAGCCTACCGAAATAATAAGGTATAGAAATATGGACAAGGTAAAATCTGTTTTACCCAAGGCAAATAGTGGATACTGCAGAAAATCTGCAACACTTTGGTATATATTCTTCAATTCTTCCATTCAAGATGCATTTTAGAAGGGGAAAAACACGGGAATCATAAATGTAGCGATAATCCAAAAAATAATATTCAAGGGAGTGCCCACCTTCACAAAATCCATAAACTTATAATTCCCTGTTCCATAAATCATGGTATTGGTCTGATAGCCAATGGGCGTCATAAAGCTTGAAGAAGCAGCAAAAGTGATGGCCATAAGGAAGGGGCGGGCATCTACTCCCAGTGTTACGGCAGCAGCAATGGCGATGGGTGCCAGCAATACTGCGCTGGCATTATTGCTCATGGTTTCGGTAAGGATACTTGTAATCAGGTACAATACCGACAAGATGGCCACAGGCCCCCAAATACCCACAATGTCTATTAGAAAGTCAGAGATAAGCTTGGCCGCGCCACTCCTGTCAAGGGCCACTCCCAGGCTCATGGCCCCTGCAAGCAGGAAGATAACTTTCCAGTCAATGGCTTTGTAAGATTCTTCCATGCTAATGCAGCCGGTAAGAATAAGAAATACACAACCCATGAGTGCAGCCACCATAATGGGAAGTACATTTAATGATGCCAGCACGATAATTCCGGCAATAGCCCCCACCACCAAAGCAATTTTCTCCTTTTTGAACTTGGGGATACCCACCTCCGATACAATCAAAAAAGTATTACGGCCATGAAGCTGGAGTTGCCTCAGGAAATCTAATTTATCCTTATGTGCCTCAATAAGAAGCGTATCGCCGGAGCGCAATACAGTATTGGCAACCTTCTCCCTCATGATTTCACCTCTGTGCCTGATGGCCAGTACTGTTGCACCATATTTTTGACGGAAGGAGATTTCCTTCACGGTTTTTCCTTCAAATTCGCTGTTGGGAGCAATTACCGCTTCCACAAGCGTAACTTCTTCATTCTCCAGGTTAGATGCGCCAAATTTTGCATCTGATTTCAGTGCGATACCCTCCCGCTCCTTGAGTTCTCTGATTTTCTGCAGGTCACATCTTACTTTCAAAATATCTCCCTTTTCCAGCACCATCCTTTCGCCCGGCATAAAGTATTGAACCTTGTCGCGTTTAACTTCCAAAATATCAATATCCAGCAGTTTTTTCAGCGGGCTGTCCTTTATTGTTTTACCCACAGATGGTGCATTTTCAAGTAAAATGATTTCGGTGAGATAAGCACCCATCCCGAATTTTTTTACCAGGTCGCCACCATTTTCTCTTTTGGGAATTAAATGAATCCCAATAAGCATCATATAGGTAATTCCAACAAAGAAAAATATTAACCCCATTTTAGACATTTCAAACATAGAGAATGGTTCAAGCCCATTTTCTGCTGCTATTCCGCTTACCAGAATATTGGTAGAAGTTCCGATAAGCGTGCAAACACCGCCAAACATAGAAGCATAGGAAAGTGGCATGAGCATCTTTCCCAGGCTGTGGTTCGACTTGGCAGCTGCACCGGCAAGGATGGGAATAAAAATGGCCACCACCGGAGTATTATTAATAAATGCCGATACCACACCCACCGTGACCATGGTGGCAATAATTGCCACCCAGAAATTGTATTGAAACAGTCCTGCCAACTTATTTCCCAACCCAACCACGGCCCCTGATTTAAAAAGAGCAGCACTGAGAATAAACATGGAGGCAACCGTAACCGTAGCCGAGTTACTAAAACCAGAAACTCCTTCAGTAGGCGTAATTACCCCGGAAACAATCAGGGTTACCATAATAATTAAGGCAACTACGTCAACAGACAGGACCTCTGTAGCGAAAAGGGTGATGGCAAGTACAAGAACAACGAGAACAATTATGATTTCAAATGTGAACATAAATGGATGTTTTGTTTAGATGCATTCGTTCATTTTTCACATTACGGATTTCTCTCGGCAGTTGGCATATGTAAGATATATTATCATATCGCCTTCAGGCTCAGGTCAAGACTTTTTACATGATGGGTAAGCGCACCTACAGATATATAATCCACACCCGTATAGGCCACCTGCCTGATGGTATCCTCTGTAATTCCACCACTGGCTTCCGTTTCATATTGCTTATCAATCAGCCTCACTGCAGCAGATAAATCCTTTATGTTGAAATTATCGAGCATGATACGGTTTACGTGGCCGTACCCGAGCACCTGCTGCAATTCTTCCATATTTCTTACTTCCACCTCAATCTGTATGTTCAGGTTATGGGTGCGAAGGTAATTGTGTGCCTGTTCAATGGCTTTTACAATGCCGCCGGCAAAATCCACGTGATTATCTTTTATCATAACCATATCGTAGAGCCCCATGCGGTGGTTTTCTCCTCCTCCGATTTTAACGGCCATCTTTTCCAGGATGCGCATGTTGGGGGTTGTTTTGCGGGTATCAAGAATTCTGGCACCGGAGCCTTCAATGAGAGAAACGTAAAAAGCAGTGCGTGTAGCTATTCCGCTCATACGCTGCATAAAGTTAAGTGCCAATCGTTCGCACTGCAGCAGCGAGCGCACCTTTCCCTCCACCTCAAAGGCGATATCGCCGGGTTGCACCCTGCTGCCATCGGGCAAAAAGACTGAAAATTTCACTCCGGGGTCGAACGCATCAAATACCTTTGCGGCAACTTCTACTCCGGCCAGTACTCCGGGTTCTTTCACCAGCAGCTGTGACCTACCTTTAGCATTTTCAGGAATACACGAAAGGGTCGTATAGTCTCCTTGTCCGATATCCTCCCTCAACGCCAAATCAATCAATTGCTTTACTCTATCCATAGCATTGTCCATAGCACAAAAAAAAATGACGACTGTAAAGATATACGAAATCCTACAATCGTCGAAAGATAAAAAAAATACGAGTACCGCTGCACGGAATGCAGCAAAAGGCCTTATTGCTGCAAATCAAATTGCAGCAGATGTATCATCATGTTTCCTGAAATATTCTTCATGAGGAAATAGGTACGAAAGCTAGTGCCATTGGTTGACCTGTAAGTGCCAATCACATATGGAGAGCCATCGCGCGACCTCCCCTTATGCTGCACACTGAAAGAGTCGGGGCTGTTGCCCGAGAAAAAGTTTCGTAAAATCAGCTCCGCCTGGTTTTTGCTGAAAGTACCCTCATTTCCGGGCACTTTAAGGTCAATAGAAGCGCCGAAATATTTGGCTGTTTCGCGGGCATTGCCATCACCAATGGCCTTTACCACCTTTTGCGATACATCTTCTGCTTGCTGTGCACTTGCGTGGCCATAGCTTAAAAATGTAAAAAGTATGGCACATATGAGTAACAATCCTGATTTTTTCACCGTATTATAAGTTTTAAAAACGTTATGACAACCCTTTTGATAAAGCTGTATTTGACTTGCGCACCCAACTCTTTATGTTTTCAGGTTATAAATAATTTTTATTTTGCAACTTTGTAATGCAAACATAGTAATCTTCGCAACTAATATCATAGTGCTTTTTACCCGTTTGCGCATTCAATGCTGTGTAGCAAAAACCCGGCCACAAATCAACAAGAAACTATTGCCCTTAATGTCTGTTTTATTCGCACGAACAATATCTATCCGAAGACAAATATAGGATTTTATCCTTCAATCTGCAACAAACTCTATTTAAACGCCCATGAAGATTACTTTGCTCGCCATAGGCAAAACCGACCAGGATTACCTGAAGGAAGGTATTGCCATATATCTTCAGCGATTGAAGCATTACATCAGTTTCCGGATACAGGAAATTCCTGCCCTGAAAAAAACATCCGGATTGTCGGCACGTGTGGTAAAGGAAAAGGAAGCCCTCCTGCTGTTAAAACAACTCGACAAAGCCGATTGCATCGTTTTGCTGGATGAAAAGGGAAAACAGTTGAGCTCAGAAGAGTTTTCTGTTTTCCTGCAAAAGAAAATGAATGCCGGGGTAAGGGAATTGGTTTTTGTAATTGGGGGAGCATGGGGTTTTGATGACACCATTTATGCCAAAGCTACCCATAAGCTATCCCTTTCCCGGATGACTTTCTCTCACCAAATGGTTCGGTTATTTTTTACAGAACAGCTCTACAGGGCATTTACCATTTTAAGAGGCGAATCTTACCACAATGAATAAATTCACAACCCTCTGTTAATAAATATTTTGTGCCATTTTCGTCAGATTAAGGGAATTATTAAACAGCCCAAACCGCTGTTTTCACCAACGAGAACTACTGCTTTTTCTTCGCATCAACCCTTAAACAATACTAAAAATGTATAGTATAAAACATTATTGTTATTTTTGTCGTAAAATAATACGTATTTTTACGAATATAGTGTACGTATTAGCACGAGCAACATCATTGGAAATTTTATAAGTAATGAACGTAATTGCACAAAGGTTAAAATTGGAGATTTCTCTGCTCACCGGGAAAAAAGGAAGTAATTCAGCACAAACTTCTGCATTGAAGCAGTTGCAGAAGAAATTTGAGGATATTGATGCTTACCTGGATTTTTACCAGGATAGCCGCAAAAAACTCAATATCAGTACAAACAAGAAAATTGTATTTGGTGAAAATATTTCATTGGGTTGCAACAACTCAAGGGTAAAACGCAGCCTGTTTTTCCCTGCCGCTGAAATGGATGGAAATGGCCTGCTGAAAACCCAAATTCTTTCCTATGCCATACACGTAATGGGATATCCTGCCGGTGTTGAATTTCATTTTTACGGCAATGAACTGTTTTTGATAGAATGCAATTTTGGTGACACCAGCGAAGACGAGCGGGAAACAATCATTCATATTCTTCAGCAAGAATATAATGCAGAAATAGCTAACACCGAAATTCAAAAAATAAGCAACAATACAGGGCAATGCATCAGCATTGAAAACCAGGAAAGTATGAAAGTCTATTTCGCTGACTTATCCCATGCCTTCTTTTCTGAACTTTCCAATATTGAAATATTCTACAACAAAGAGCCTCAGAAGCCTGCAGAGGAAAAAGTTCTCAGTATATCGTCAATGAGAAAATTTGCTTAACAGATACGAAACATCTCAAAACAGCTTCATGGGTCATTAAGCAATTCGACATGCTCAATCTTTGGCCTGTCGAATTGCTGAGCGTCCGGAAAACATCAAGTTTTTTTCACACCTTTCTGCTTCTCCCTCTCTAATTTCACCATGAATTACTATTGATCGATTTCTTTGGCACACACAATGGATGCAATGGTGCCATCGGCAACAGCGGTGGTAATCTGACGATATTTTTTACTGATTACATCGCCCACGGCATACACCCCAGGTATACTGGTACGCATTTCATCGTCCACTTTAATGTATCCCCAGTCATCTGTTTCAATGGGATCTATGATTAAGTCGGTATTGGGTTTCATCCCTACAAATACAAATACACCATCTGTTTCCAGGGTTTTGACTTCATGGGTGTTCAGGTCTTCAACTTTTACACTCATCTTATCAGCGCCATTTTTATAAAAGCCCCTGGGTTCATAGGAGAGCATCACTTCGATTTTAGGGTCGTTATAACAGCGCTCCTGGGCTGTCTTGTTGGCTGTGAGCTTTGGCAACTGCTGAATCATGGTTATTTTTGAAGCAAACTTGCTGATAAACTCCGATTCTTCCACCGCGGTATTACCGCCGCCTATAATCACAACTTCCTTGTCGTGGTAATATTTGGCATCGCAGGTGGCACAGTAGGAAATGCCTTTGCCGTGAAATTCCTTTTCCCCTTCAACATTCAGATACCTTGGCGATGCTCCCGTTGAGATGATGATTTTCTTTGCCCTGATGGTTTCAAAACCATCCACCACGATTTCCTTCTTTACCAAATCAACAGAATTTACATCTACGGCCACTTTAAACTTTACACCGGCACTTTTGGCCTGTTCAGCCATGTAATGCGACAGCATATATCCGGGCTGAGGGTCAACAAAACCGGGGTAGTTGGAAACCCGGTGGGTAGTAGAAACCTGGCCACCAGGAAGGTTCTGATCAATTAGTAAAGTGTCAACTTTTGCCTGGGCCAGGTAAATACCGGCGGCCAAACCTCCGGGGCCACCTCCCAGGATTACAACTTCTGTTTCGGTAACGGTGGGCTTGATATGTGATTTGATTTGCTTTACCTTGTCTTCAGGAAGCAGAGCATCCAGATTTTTAACGATTTCTGCTTTTTTAATACCACCGGTAAGGATTTCGCCAACTTGCTGTCCGTTCTTGAAAAAAATCAATGTAGGGGAGGATTTTACGCCCAGCGCATCGGCCAGCTCACGGTTTCCCTGACGAAACATTTTTACAAAACGTACATCCTTTCCATAGGCCTCGGCCAGGCTGTCAAATTTGGGTGCCAGCGCCTCACATGGAGGACATTCGGTGGAATAAAAATCAAGAACCAGGTTCTCATGATTACTGAGTTCATTGTCAAAATCTGCTTGTTTAATTTCTTGTAGCATAATGCAATACTGAATTTAATTATTTATGTTTTTATTTTTTCTACAGCTGTAAAACCGCAAATCGCCCATTACAGGAGTGTTATGCACAGCTAAATAATTGCTTGCACAAAAAGCTTTAAAGAAAAGTTTTTTCCTGCGTTT
>SLOR01000131.1 GCA_007132395.1 Bacteroidales bacterium | reverse complement strand
TAGTATCATCAGGTAAAAAAACAAGCGCAGGGATGAAGAGATAAAATAGAGCTTGAGGGATTTACGGGCATCCTTCCTGGCTTTTTTCTCGTTAATACGTCTTGTAAGCAAGCTTGTCAGCATGAAAAACGGAACCAGCAAAAGCAGATAATCGCTTATAAGAAAGGCAGGAGAAACAAAATAATGTAATACACTTAATGCAAATAATACAATGGATAAAGCAATGATTGTCCGGTTGTAACTTTTCAGGTTCATAGGAGTAATTTCTTTGATGAATACATGGGAGCACGACAGTAATTAAAAAACCGGAATAAACGTTTCACAATTTATTCCGGTGTTTTAATTAACAATTTTCTTACTATTTCTTCTCCTGGTTTTCTTTTACCTGGGGAGTGATAACGCCAGCTTCAGCTTTTTTATCCATGGTACATGTACCTGTAAATCTTGCACCGGGCTCAATGGCCAGTTTGTTGGTTATTATTTCGCCACGCAGGCGCGATGTAGCTTTGAGGGTAAGTAATTCAGCCACCTCAACCTTTGCCTTTATATTTCCTGAAAAATCGGCATTCTGGCAGTATATTTCTCCTTCAATCATGCCGGTGTTGCCCACCACGATTTTTCCTTTGGAATGCACCTGCCCTATGAGGGTTCCGTCGATGCGAATGTCGCCGTTGCTTTTTATTTCTCCGTTAATAGTTGTGCCTGTTCCAATAAGGTTAATGGAAGTGTGTTCTGCTTCGTTATGTTTTGCCATGGTGTTATCCGTCTTTTTATTACCAAACATTTTATATAATGTATTAATTGAATTACTCGTTGTATGTATTTTGAAATTCAGGGTATTACGGATGATTTATCATCCCTGTTCGTACTGAAATTCTGCCCCTGATGATATGCTTGTAAAGCAAAAGTAAAATAAAAATTAATGAATCGAAAGAAAAATGCAGTTACAAGCCGTAAGCCGCCTCATAAAACTCCAGATAATCTTTTAGTTTTCTTTCCTGGTAAAACACAGGATAATTGTCTACCGATATAACAAATCCTGTATAATGTTCTTTTTCGTAATCCTTTTCGCCGATGGCGGTATTGAGTTTGCGGCCGTAAGCCATGGCTTGTTCAGCATCGGGGAAATTGGTGACCGTAATAAGCTGCCTGCCATCATCAAAGAATAGAGTGCTGAGGTTCAGGTTTCTTTCCTGCATACTTTCACTGTTAAAGGTATTGATGTCGCTTCTTAGTTGCCTCACAGGCAAATTGCGTGTGCTCACTACCATCACGTAAAAGTGCACCGCTTCGGGGCGATAGGTAAATACTGTTTCCAGGGGTAAGGCTCCCCTTTCCCTTCGTGCGTCTTCCCGGCCTCTTGCGGTTTCATCCTGCGCATCGGTCACCATCATGGCTGCATCGGCTCCCAGATAGGCCAGCAGGTTTTCTGCCGGCTGATGCACGTCGGTACCGGTATAATGCTCTTTCACAAAAGTTAGTTCTCTGATAAATTCATCCTGTTCGGATGTTTTCCCGGTTATCAGCGCCTTGAGGAAGGAAAAGCGCGCTTCCTGCTCCAGGTTTTTCTCCAGGGTATCGCTTTGCAGGCATAACTCCATGGCCCTGTCGTAATTCCCTGCTATGTATGCTTCATAGGCCCTTGCATATACTTCTTTTACCCTGCTTTGCCGGTTTCTTACATTTTCGGCATAATTGGGGTCAGCAAGAATACGTGCAAAGTCGGTATCCGGAAAATCATTGATGATTAAGTTCTTGTAACTGTCAGCCCGGGCTGTATTGCCCATGTTCTGGTAGAGCGTGTAAAGAAAATAAGCACTGTAAAGTCGTCTTTCATTTTGGGGAAAGCGTGTAATTAGCGCTTCAAAACTGCTGATTGCGCTGGGATAATCCTGCAGCCTGTCTTTAAACAGAACCCCTTTGTTGTAATAAGCCTGTGCCATACGAGCGTTGGAGGCATCCATTTTTTCGGGCGTAGTGGGTACATTCTCCAGCAGGGTGTTGCGGGTAACCCTACCTGCAGCCGGTTGTGCCTCTCCATCCATCATATCAAAATCACCCATATCGCCAAAAGCCATTACCTGCTTATTGCTGATACGCCATAAGTCTTCCAGCTCGCGTTCGCCCCATTTGGCATAAAACTCGTTGCGACCGAAGCTCATGGCCGATGGGTTGTAGAAATACCACCCTCCTTCACTGGCACCGGGTGTCTGGCCTCGTCCATGGCGCACCATATCCTGGCGCATACGTGCCCTCTCCTGCTCCCTTTCTCTCTCCAGGCGTTCCTTTTCCTGCATTTCGGCAATAATTCCATCAAGGATGGCGTTACGCTGTGCGGCATTCATGCCCGCCAGCCGTTGCAGGGAATCCTCCCTTTGTGTAACATTAATGTAAGTAGCAAGTTCTTTCAGCAACACGTTTTTGTCGCGGGCCTCAGTGTATTGGGGGTATTCTCTTGAGAGGTAAACCATGGTGCTGTCGTAATAGGCAGCCGCTTGCACGTAATTCTTTCTTTCAAATTGTATCTCTCCCAGGCGCAGGAAACTCAACCCTTTCTGTGAGTTGTTTCCGCGATGATTATCAAGGGCCTGGTAATAATAGTCAATGGCGGCATCTTCCTTGCGCTGGCGCATGGAAAACTGTGCCAGGGCATAATAGATCTGGTCTCTGAAATCTCTGTTCTTGCTATCGCGCAACATACCCTGCAGCTCGGAGAGGATAAAGCTTTCGTCGCCACTCTGTGTATCAAAAGCCATGGCCATATTGATGCGCGCCTGGAAAGCCATTTCAAAATCGGGGTTTAGCTTCAGCACTCGTGTGTAGGTTTGCTGCGCCAATGCATAGTTGCGTTCCTGGTGATACGATTGTGCCAGGATAAAAGTAAGACGAGTTCTTTGCCTGCGGCTGCGGGTAAGCTCAGTGCCCCGCTTCAGATAAGGCGATGCCTGAGCGTAGTTTTGCTGCTGCAAATGAAAATCAGCAGAAACCATATTATATAAAAGCTGCGCCTCCTTATCGAGGTTACCCTCCTGTATGTTACGGTTTACCCTTTCAAGAGCCTGCCGGGCATTATCGTATTGTCCGGTTTGTATATAACTTTTGGCTACCCAAATCATGGATTTGTACTTTAGCGGGGTATCATACTGCCTGATAATGTACTCGAAGGTAAGGATGGCCAGGTTAAAATCGCGCTTGAAGTAATGGCTGCGGGCAATGAGGTAATAGCTGTCGTCGATCCAGCGGTTATACTCCACACCCCTTATGTTCATGGAGTGCCGGCGAATGGCTGTACTGGCCTTCTGGTAGGCAATATCCATGTTGGAAGCCACCGAACGCATCTGTTGCTCACTTCCGTAACGAAATACACTCAATACATCTTCATAGTTATCTTCGTGTACATCCGTAAGTCTTTTCAAACCCTGCCGATAGCTTTCCCGTGCATTGAAATAACCGTTATACTTTGTCGTTATACTGTGGTAGTTGCGGTTGATAAAGGTGTTTTTCTGCGTGGAGCATGCAGAAGCCACGAGCAGCAAAACAAGCAGAACCAAAGAAAGAATAATGGAGGAAAAATATTTTTGTTTCAGATAGTCCATCTGTTATGTAATATATTATTGATTTTGGCGGGAAGACAAACCGGGCGGTATATCCTGCCATTACAGCAGAGTTTATTTACTTATAATAAATGAAGCTTGCCCGTCAGCAAATCTTTCCCTGAACCGCTGCATGTATAACTATGAAATTGCAAATTTATTTTAATTTACCTTGGTATTACAATATTTTTTTCTGTACCGGGTCCACCTGCAAAGAAGTGAACAATAGCCCATGAGCAGCTATCCCCAAATTCAAAGTACAGCAGCATGTACACACGGTATGGTAAAAAGCATGCAAGAAAACATTAATTTTGCGATATTTGCACTTGTTTTGAAAGGCATTTTAGCAAAATGTTAAAGTATTATAACCCCCGTTACATTTTTTTATAATGGCAGACAACACCCGCAAGGAGAAGAGCTTTTTTAACAAATTACACGATAAGTACCGCCTGGTACTCATGAATGACGATACCTTTGAGGAAAAATTGTCGTTGAGGCTCACCCGCTTCAACGTATTTGTATTCTTTGGCACCCTTACCATATTCCTGGTGGTGGCTACCACTTATCTGATTGCTTTTACCCCCCTGCGCGAATACATTCCCGGCTATGCCGACTTTAACACCCGTAAGGTACTCAGGGATCTCAACCTTAAGGCCGACTCCCTGCAGGCAGAACTACGCAGTAAAGACCTTTATCTTCTCAATATCCGTAACATTGTAGAGGGAAGGGATATCGTGGAGCAAATGCCCGATTCGCTCAAGAGCCAGGAGTTTTTTGAGATAGCGGAGCTGAGCCGCTCACGTGAAGATTCCATCCTCAGGGCACAGTTTGAGACGGAGGAGCGCATCACCTGGACCCCCGACCCCACCACGGAAAGCTTTGAACCCCAGGCTATGTCTCAGTTTTTCTTTTTTCCTCCCCTGCAGGGTATCATCACCAACCATTTTAATCCTGCACGGCGACACTTCGGCATCGACATCGTGGCCGATGAAGGAGAACCCATCAAGGCTACCCTGGACGGCACTGTCATCTTCTCCACCTGGACCCTTACTACAGGATATACCATTGGCCTTCAGCATGCCAACAACCTGATTTCAGTTTACAAACACAATAGCAACCTGCTCAAAGAAGAGGGTAGCTATGTGAGAGCAGGCGAAGTGATTGCCCTGATTGGCGAATCAGGAACACTTTCCACGGGAACACACCTGCATTTCGAGCTGTGGTTCAACGGAAACCCGGTAAACCCCGTTGATTATATCGTTTTTTAACCTGGCAAGAAATCTCATATACACAAGGAAAACAAGGAGTAAGTGAAAAATAATATTGCAATTCTGGGTTCAACAGGTTCTATCGGCACCCAGGCCCTTGAAGTAATCAAATCGCAACCCGACCAATTCAACGTGGAAGTGCTTACGGCGCAAAACAACGCGAGCCTGTTGATAAGTCAGGCCCTGGAGTTTATGCCCAATGCCGTGGTAATTGGCAATGAGGATTTGTACACCAAAGTAAGTGAAGCCCTGGCTCCGCACCCCATCAAAGTTTTCTGCGGCGAACAATCGTTGGAAGAAATCACCGAGTTCGATACCATCGACACAGTGCTTACGGCTATGGTGGGCTTTGCCGGCTTAAAACCTACCCTGCGCGCCATACGGGCAGGCAAGAACATTGCCCTGGCCAACAAGGAAACCCTGGTGGTGGCAGGCCATATCATTACACGAGAAGCACAACAGGCAGGGGTAAACATCTATCCTGTAGATTCGGAACATTCTGCCATTTTTCAATGCATGGCAGGCGAATTTCACAACCCCATAGAAAAGATTTACCTCACTGCCAGCGGAGGACCCTTCCGGGGAAGGAAGGCCGACTTCCTTAAAAATGTAAAAAAAGAAGATGCCCTTAAACATCCCAACTGGGATATGGGTTGTAAGATTACCATCGACTCTGCATCCTTAATGAACAAAGGCCTGGAGGTTATTGAAGCCCGCTGGCTGTTTGCCCTGCAACCTGATCAGATAAAAGTTATTGTTCATCCGCAATCCATTATACATTCTATCGTACAGTTTACAGATGGCTCCATGAAAGCGCAAATGGGCCTGCCCGACATGAAACTGCCCATACAATATGCCCTGGCATACCCCAACAGGTTGACATCGGACTTTCCCAGGTTTAACTTTATGGACTACCCTGAGCTTACCTTCGAGCAGCCCGACACAGACACCTTTGGCAACCTGGCCCTGGCCTACGAAGCCATGGAAAAAGACGGTAATATGCCTTGTATCCTCAACGCTGCCAACGAGGTAGCCGTGGCAGCTTTCCTTAAGGACCAGACAGGATTCATGGATATGCCCGAAATTATTGCTCACTGCATGCATAAAATATCCTTTGTCGCTAACCCTTCCCTCCAGGACCTGGTAGCATCGGATAAAGAAGCACGCGTGATGGCCCGTGAACTTATTTATGGGAAAAACCGTTTTGCTGATTCACCTTGTTAATAAACAACTAACTAAATATCTTTTACCCCCAATGGAAATAGCAATTAAAGTCATACAATTTTTACTGAGTCTTTCTATCCTTATAGCCATACACGAGTTGGGCCATTTTCTGGCCGCAAGGTATTTTAACATTCGGGTAGAAAAGTTTTACCTGTTTTTCAACCCGTGGTTTTCGCTGTTCAAGAAAAAATTCGGTGATACCGAATACGGCATAGGCTGGCTGCCCCTGGGTGGCTATGTTAAAATATCGGGCATGATTGATGAATCTATGGACAAGGAGCAGATGCAACAGGAGCCCAAGCCCTGGGAGTTTCGCACCAAACCCGCATGGCAACGACTCATCGTAATGTTGGGTGGTGTTACCTTTAACGTGATACTGGCTGTCCTCATTTACATCCTCATGCTGTTCTTTATCGGGGAGCAATACCTGCCTGCGCGCAATGCTCAGTACGGCATCGTGGCCGATTCACTGGCAAAGGAAATTGGTATGCAAACCGGCGACAAAATACTATCTATCAATGACCAGGAAGTGGAAGACTTCATGGACATCCCCCGTGAATTTATCATGGGCAATGCCCATACGGTTACCGTAGAAAGAAACGGACAGCTGGTGACCCTGAGTGTGCCGGACGACTTTTTCGGAAAAATTATTTCGCAACGCGGGGCCAACTTCATGAGCCTGCGCTTCCCCTTTATTGCCGAAGGTTTTCTGGATGGCTCAGCAGCCAAAGAAGCAGGTGTGCAGGAGGGTGATCATATTGCCGGCATTAACGATTTGGAAACCTGGTCGTTTGATGAGTTTCGCCAGCAAATCGGCAACTTTGCCGGAGAAGAAATCTATTTGCAGGTAATCCGCAACGGGCAGCAACTAAGCCTTCCCATGCGCGTACCAGACGAAGGGCTTATCGGTGTATACCTGAGGCCCATCGACCAGCTTTTTGACTTTGAAAAGCGTGAATACTCTATACTTACGGCCATACCTGCCGGTACTGTGAAAGCCTGGCAAACCACCGTGCGCTATGTGCAGGAGCTGCGCCTGCTGTTCCGCCCCGAAGTAAAAGCCAGCGAAAGCCTGGGCGGATTTATCACCATAGGCAGCATCTTTGCCCCTACATGGGACTGGGTGCACTTCTGGACCATCACCGCCTTTCTTTCCATCATCCTTGCCATCATGAATATACTACCCATCCCCGCCCTCGACGGAGGACATGTGATGTTTCTGTTCTATGAAATCATCGTGGGGCGCAAACCTTCCGATAAATTTATGGAATACGCACAAACCGTAGGTATGGTTCTGTTGCTGTCGCTGATTATCTTTGCCCAGTATAATGATATTATGCGACTGTTCAGGTAACCAGTTTTTTCGAAAAAGCAAAATGGGCTTAAGATGCGATGCATCTTAACCCCATTTTTTTAAAGGGAAAAAGTGAATATTGTAAGTTGCCACTCCACAGCAGTCGGAGGTGCATTCCCTGCAGCGCTGGGGCCTGGCTGTAACGCCTATTCTATCAATATGTAACTCCTACGGGGTATTACCCACTCCGGTCTTGCAGGCTTCCCGGTAACAAAACAAGGAACGGAGCGTGAAAAGATTTGCAGTCCCGCGTCTACTTAAGATAGATGCATTGAGCATTACATCAATTCACGGGACATTCAAATCTTTTAGCGAAGAGACCGCCGTTTTGTCGGGGAGCCTGCGAAGCCTTGACTTTTTGGTTACTTTTTTGTTAAGAAAAAAGTAACAGTAATCTTTAAACATTCAACTTTTCAACTCTCTCGTTACTCCCGCTGTCCTACCATTATGGCTTGGCGGGGTATAAGATTCAGGGCAAACTCTTCAATGAGCATGCATCGCATACGCAGCCAGCCATAGTGTTCCCTCTCCTCAATTTGCAGATAGAAAGCCCAGTAGGAGTCAAAATTTTGTACGCTGTCAAGTACCTGATAAAAGCTCTCTTCATTGTTAGTGCCAAAATAATGACCTCCCCCGCTTTGTGACGTCCAGCCGGGGCTGCCCAGGCTCCTGATTATCCTATCACCTTCGACCCAAGGCCTTTCTTCCTCTCGGTTATAATCGCTGTAGCCAGCATAATGCACCAAATAGGAATACCTGAAATCCACATCAACCCAGTAGTTATACTCCTCGGTGCTTATGTCCCATTCCAGCTTTATCCGGAAATCATCCATGGCATTACCGGTGAAGTCATACATGAGGGTAGTATCCTGCAGGCATAAATCGTCAATTACATAATGCTGATGATAGATGGTGGGAGGCTCCTCTTCCGGGGGGAGCGTGTCATCTTTCTCCGAACATCCTGCCCACAAAAACAGGATGAACAAAGGCGGGATAAGCCATCGTTTTTCCATAGTGCTGTGCTTTAGGGTTTTTTAATCAGTCAGTAAATATAACTATTTTCCATACAATTAAAAACCTTCCAAAAATTTGGGTTCCCATTCCCCGATGCCTATAGAAAATATCACAGAAGAATAAGTGATATTTTAGCTTCGCCCGGAAGGTTTTCCGGCATCCCTGCGTTCACCGCCTCTTGTGGGGGAATGTCACCGGGGTCTATGGCAAAGCAAATGCTAAATTCTTTCACAAACAAACATATAAGAGCACCTTCTGCTCGCAACACATCGAAGGTATAATGTTGCAGTACCTCTTCAACAGTGCTGCCCACACCGATTCCTGCTGCTGTTGTAAAGCGGTTGCTGTAAATCCATATCCTCCACAATACCGATGCATCAGGGTATGAGGGTTCAAGCTTCATTACCAGTTCGCCGTCATACATCAGATCGTATGCGGTGTAATCAACGCCTTCAAGGAAAAGGGAACTCTTTTCAACAGTGTATTTTTCCTGTGCTGTATGCAATGCTATCTCCATGGGCATGTGCTTTTCAAATGCACCTGCCTTGTTGTTGTCAATAAGCCGTTGTTCCTGTTGTGCGCACGAATGGCACAAAAACGCAATTAAAGTGCTCAATAAAAGTATGGCTGTTCTGTTCATTATTTTTATGGATTTGTATAATGCATAATATGTGAATGAAGCGACCAGTCTAATTCTCCCACCCCTCCTGCTGCATCAGCTCCAGCACAAGGGCTACCTGGCGGACCCGGTTCTGTAATGTTCTGAAATTTATTTTTCGCCAGGTATCCGTGGGCTTATGGTAATCGGGGTGCAACCCGGCAAAGAAAAGAATTGAGGGTACACCCGCCCGGTAAAAGGGATAGCTGTCGGATAGTCTGAAAATTCCGGCAGAGGGGTTTGTATTGTGGAATGAGTAGTCGAGCCGGCATGGGCTATATAAGCTATCTGCCCTGCGGATTAACAGGTCTAACTCCGGGCATTGGCCTGTACCCACGCAATAGAGGTACCTGCCATTGCGGTGGTTGTCATCCACCCGTGAAATCATATCCAGGTTGAAGCTGGCCAGGATATGGCCGGGGTCGAATTCGGGCTGGCTTACATAAAAAGTAGCCCCCAGCAATCCCGATTCTTCGGCATCTGTGGCCATAAACACCATGGTATACCGAAGGTCATCAAACTGTAGAAAATGCTCCGCCAGGGCAAACAATGCTGCTACGCCCGAGGCATTGTCGTCGGCACCGGGGAAATAGATATCACCCTCCCTGCCCAGGTGATCGTAATGTGCCATTACCATCAGGGTCTTGTTGGATTTGCCGGGTATTGTTCCGATTATATTCCGTGCTTCCAGGGTGTCATGTACCCTTTCAAACTTTACCTTCACTGGCTGAACCGGCACATCAGCTATCCGGTTTTCTTCCATTTTAGCCAGTAGCTGTTTCTTCGTAAACCCTGTAAGGTTTTCTATTTCTGAATTGGGAATGAGAATGGAATTCAGAAAACTGAGGGTATCCAACTCCATGAAGCTGGGTGAGAAGGGAGTTTGCGCTTCCAGGGAGAATCTTTTGCTGAG
>SLOR01000242.1 GCA_007132395.1 Bacteroidales bacterium | reverse complement strand
TGTTTACCTTATGGTTGTTTACAAGAGGAAAATGGAAAACAATGAAAGTTTAGTTTGTTTCAGTTCTTTCAATATGCAGCGATGTAAACTTGCCGGATCCGATATGGCAGGCTTTGGTTAAGTCTTTTGCATGTCTGTTTTATTTGTCTCTGCATAATTCCCTTTAGCCAGGTTCCGATCATAGTACGAAATACCCACTTTTCCCCTTTACAACTCTTATAATTCCTAAAAATATTCCCCAATTGCGACCGCTGATGTATATTTGCACTTCTTACCATTTAACCATGACAGTTTTAAGGTATTAACTATTAAATAAGAAAAATGGAAAAAAGAATTGGATTAAAAAGGATGATGTTTTTGTGGGTGTTCACCGCGGTTTTTGCTGTGCAGGCCGTTGGGCAGAGAACGCCCGAGCGGGTGGAGCCTCCCTTCTGGTGGGCCGACATGCACCACAGTGAGTTGCAGATTAAAGTGTATGGCGAAAACATTGGACAAACCCGCGTTAAGATTGATCACCCCGGAGTGAAACTGAAAGAAGTGGTGGCCGTTGAGAGTCCCAACTACCTGTTTCTGTACCTTGACCTGGCAGATGCAGCACCGGGCACTTTCGAAATACAGTTTGTGGAAGGGCGCAGAACACGCTATGCCTATAATTACGAACTGCGTCAGCGAAAGCAAGACGCACGGTACCATAAGGGTTTTGATGCTTCCGATGCCATTTACCTGCTGATGCCCGACCGTTTTGCCAATGGCAACCCTGCCCTTGACAACCTACCCGGGATGATGGAGAAGGTAGATCGCAATGACCCCAATGCCCGTCAGGGTGGCGATATTCAGGGTATTATTGACAACCTGGATCACATTGCCGGAATGGGTTTTACCGCCATCTGGGTAAATCCTCTGCTGGAAAACAACCAGCCCCGCTATTCTTACCACGGCTATGCCACCACCGATTTCTACAATGTGGATGCACGTTTTGGAGGGAATGAAGATTTTCGTCGCCTGGTGCAGGAGGCCGAAAAAAAAGGAGTGAAAATTATTAAGGACAAAATTTTTAACCACTGCGGACACCATCACTGGTGGATGAAGGACCTGCCTATGGCCGACTGGATTAACCAGTGGGATTCTTTTACACGGACAACCTACCGAATGTCAACTATCGTGGATCCCCATGTTGCCAAAGCCGATTATAAACGCATGATGGATGGATGGTTTGATACCAATATGCCCGACCTGAATCAACGCAACCGCCTGCTGGCCACCTACCTGATCCAAAACAGTGTATGGTGGATAGAGTATACCGGAATCCATGGTATTCGTATGGACACACAGCCTTATGCCGACAAAGATTTTATGGCCGACTGGGGTGCCTACCTCATGGCCGAATATCCCAACTTCAACATTGTAGGCGAATCCTGGAGCGGCAATCCAGCTATGACAAGCTACTTCCAGGGCGGAAGAGACAGGCATGATGGCTACAACTCCAACATACCCAGTGTTTTTGACTTTGCCTTGTACGATGCCGTTGGACAGGCTTTTCAGGAAGAGCAAGGATGGGCATCGGGTATGATGCGCCTTTACAACACCCTTTCTCTTGATTTTCTGTATTCCGACCCCTACAACCTGGTGGTGTTTGGCGACAACCACGATACCGACCGCATTCTTACCCGTGTAGGGGACGATATGGACAAGCTGAAGATGGCCATTGCATTCCTGGTTACTACCCGAGGTATCCCACAGTTTTATACCGGTATAGAAACCATGGAGTCGGCCTACGAGCATGACGGGCACGGAGTTCTCAGGGTTACTTTCCCCGGTGGTTTTCCCGGCGATGAGGTAAATGCCTTTACCCGTGAGGGACGGACAGCCGAGCAGAACGAAATCGTTGACTACCTTTCCCACCTCCTCAACTTCAGGAAAGACAAGGAAGTGCTGCATTATGGCAAGCTAATGCAGTTTGTGCCGGAGAACAACATTTACGTGTATTTCCGCTACAATGAAGATGAAACCATCATGGTAGTGCTGAATAATAACGATTCGGAGATGGAACTGGATACCCGTCGCTTTGCGGAAGCTACCAAAGGCTACAACCAGGCTACCGATGTTATCAGCAATAGAAACTTCCGCGGTTTTGGCAACTGGACCCTCCCTGCCAAAACCACGCTGGTACTGGAGCTTAAATAGAGCGGCTGATTGATAATATAAAAGCCATGGAGTGCAAAAGTTGCTCCATGGCTTTTTTATTTGGGTAGATTTGCGGTAAAACGCTAATTTGAAATTAATTACTTTTGTCTCTTTAATCGTGATTGCCAATTTGGAGAGACCCTTGTTCGGGCGTATATCCTTTAAAATATTATAAGTTGATTAGTAAAGTACCTGCCAGAAAATATTTTGTTTTACTGCTTATTGTCCTCCTTGCCGGAAACTGCTTTTTGTATGGGCAGTCGGCTTCACTCAATGAGTCCAGTGCTACTACCAGGGATTACAACGAAATACTTGCACCTC
>SLOR01000214.1 GCA_007132395.1 Bacteroidales bacterium | reverse complement strand
ATGATATGCGGGGGCAGGTTAAGGGCTTTGGAAACTACATCCACCCTTGCCTCATAGGGATAAACTCCTGTCCATACGGCACCCAGACCCATTGCTTCTGCTGCCAGCAGCAGGTTTTGCGTTGCCGCGGCACAGTCGAGCTTCCAGTTGTGGCTTTGCTCGGGGTTGGGATCTCCTTTTTGGGTATCGCCTGCTACCACGATGGCCATGGGGGCGTGGCCCAGCATTTTGGCGTAGGGCAGCCCTTCGGCCAATTCATCCAGCACATCGCGATGAGTAATTACATAAAACTGCCAGGGCTGGATATTGCGGGCAGTAGGGGCTGCCATGGCGGCCTTTAGCAGGGTTTCCACTTTTTCTTTGGGGACAGGGGCTTCGGTGTACTGCCTTACGCTTTTGCGGCTGTGGATTACAGTAAATACATCCTGGGTAGGGGGTTGACTCATAAGCTCATTTTTTGTGTTAAAAAAGAAAACGAATAGCAGCACGAGTGCTAAAGTGATTTTTCTTTGCATATGAAAATATATAGATTGTTTATAAATAAAAAGCAAAAGCGTATAAATCCTGACTCCTTGATATTTAGTTCTTTAAATATAAGCAGATTCTTGTTAATGCAAAATATTTGTTGATATATTGTCATCAAAAACCTTACAGATAATATTTTATCTTAAATTTAGGCTGCATTACCTGCGCAATGCGTTTGATGCATATAAGGCATCTTTTGTGAGTTTTTAAAGATCACAAAAGCAAAGATAAAGATATGGATACAAAGCTATTTACTATGATTAAAATTTACGGTTGACAGTTATGGCTTATTGGAATACTAATTAGTTGGTGCATGGAAGAAAGTTACAGTTTTCAGGAAAAGATAGAAGAGCTGGAGTCAGAAAATGCTTATTTACGCAGCCAGCTTCTTGCAAAGGGGAACAATACTGTTCAGGATTACGCTGCTTCGGAAATATCAGAGGGCGATTTTATTCGTGCCACCAACAGTTGGGTGCTGGCCGATTTGGGCTTAAAGCTATTAAGAACCCAAAATACTAAAGAAGTTTTTCAATTACTTGCAAATGCCCTGGCAATAGCATTGCCCGGTACCATTATTACTGTTGCCCGGTTTTTGCCTGATGACAGGCAATTTGTGCTTGATAGTATTAAAGGCATAGATAATACAACACTGCAAAAGGTATTAGACTTACTCGATATCAACCCACATAATCATTATTTTGAGCGATTGAAAAGCGATGCTTTTGAGCCGGATAGATTTGTTTTATTGGAGGATGGCTTTGCACGACTGCTCAATGGTGTTTTTACTACCGGCATTACACGCAAATTGCAAAAGATTACAGGGATAAAAGAGGTGTATACCATGAGCATAAAAGCAAATGGTATTGCTTATGGCAGTGTTGCTGTTATGACACGTAATAAAGGTTTTGTTCCTGATAAAGAGCAGGTAGAAGCCATTATTTTTCAGTGTGCCAGTGCTTTGCAGCAGATTTTCACCCTGGAGCAACTGCGCAAAAGCGAAGAGAAATACCGCCTGCTGTTTGATAATATGACCCAGGGGTTTGCCTTGCATGAAATCATACTGGATGAAAATGCTAAACCCGTTGATTATATATTTCTTGATACCAACCCAGCATTTGGAGAACTGACCGGGCTGAGTCCTGAGGGAGTAATAGGCAAGAAAATCAGTGAGGTTTTACCCGGGGTGGAAGCCTACTGGATTGATATCTATGGCGAGGTGGCCTTAAGTGGAAAGTCAGTAAGATATGTCAATTATTCTGCACCACTTGACAAATATTTTTCGGTTAATGTGTTTAGTCCCAGAAAGGGACAGTTTGCCGTGGTGTTTTATGATGTGAGTGCTGAAAAAAGAGCAAGTCACGCATTACAAGTTAGTGAAGAGAAGTATCGCAGCCTGTTTGAATCAAACATGGATGGAATCTTTATCGTGGAGCTTAATGACGACCTTTCTGTCAAAATTATTGAATCCAACCGTGCTGCCATTGACCTGCTGGGGTACGAAAACCTGAACAATCAAACCATTAACCCGGTGGTATTTGAGCACAATACTTCGGTTCGCGAATTCGCTCATCGCATTAGGCAAATAAATAAAAAGGGTTTTGTGGAATTTGAAGCCCGTTTGTTGCATAAAGATGGTCATCCCATTGATGTTCATATAAAAGCTATACAGATAAACTACCTGGGGCGCCCTGCAATATATAATATACTTCGGGAAATTACCCCTCAAAAGCAATTGGAAAGGGTTTTAAAAGCACGACTTAGCCTTATAGAATTTTCGCAATCTAATTCATCTGTCGGTTTGTTGCGTAAAATGCTGGAACATGCAGAAGCTTTAACCCATAGTACCATCGGTTTTTATACCTTATATAACGAAGAAACCGGAGTAGTTTCCATAAGTCAATATTCGGAAAGCACACTCAACGGGATTTGTGAGGTTACCCCGGATATGAGAATGCATTACTCCATCGGGGAAGCGGGTGTATGGGCCGACGCCATCAGGCTGCGAAAACCCGT
>SLOR01000403.1 GCA_007132395.1 Bacteroidales bacterium | reverse complement strand
ATTGATAACGACCTTCCATTTACCGATTTCACCTTTGGATACCAGACGGCAGTGCAAATTGCAACAGAAGCTGTTGATAAGCTTGTTACCACCGCTGCCAGCCATAACCGTATTCTGATCCTTGAGGTAATGGGCAGGGACGCAGGATGGATAGCATTAAGCGCCTCTATTGCGGGGGGTGCCGAAGTCTGCCTTATTCCTGAAATCCCCTATGATATTGAGAAAGTAGCAAGTAGACTGGAATCACGATTTTCAAAAGGCAAGGGGTTTGCCAATATTGTAATAGCCGAAGGTGCTAAGCCAAAGGGAGGAGTGCAAGCAGGAGAAAAATCGAGCGAAGTAGGTTATCAAAATATCAGGCTGAGAGGTGCAGCGGCACGTCTTGAGAATGAGCTGAAAGAGGCAGGTGTTACTGCCGATATACGTGAAACTGTACTCGGGCATCTCCAAAGAGGCGGTATACCGGTAGCCTATGACAGGATACTTGCTACACAGTTCGGGGTTAAGGCATTTGAAATGGTCATAGAAGAAAGATTCGGCGAAATGGTGGCTTACAGGCATCCAAACATCATATCCATTCCTCTTATCGATGCTATACAAAAGAACAAGTTTGTGACCGAAAATTCAAATCTTGTAAAAACAGCAAAAGGAATTGGAATATCGCTTGGAGACTGAAAAATTGATTAAAATCGGACTATTCACTCCTGAAGGTGGCTTTAAGCCCGATTTTTGCTGCGCGCTGCCTTTTTTGTCGCACATGCCTTTCGGGCAAAGCCCCGCCAGGACATTACCGCGCCTAAAAGAAGCGGGGTTTCCAAGTGAAACTAAATTGAAAATACTTATGTCTTGCATCCCACAAGCTAAAAAGACTTGCGGGTTTTACGGCATTTATATAAATCCTGCTGATATTGTCTGGTCGGATAAACCAGACCTTTTTATTTACAAGAAAATATTTAAATGATATTCGGATATTTTGAAATGAAAGCCATTTTTCTTTACCTTTATTTCTTTTTTCCAGAACAGGTGTTTAACCTTAATCCAAAAAAACTAGACTAATATGGAAAATAATGCATTTGATTTCAAAAAATTTATTGAAGACTCCAAACAGGCACTCTTAAATCCTAAGGATTATTTCAGTTCCATGACTCCCGCCGGAGGAATGGGCGTACCTGTAATTAAGGCACTTCTATACGGAGTTGTGGCGGGTATTCTCAACCTCCTCTGGAGCTTATTGAACATCAGTCCAGTTACCGGCGGAGTATTTGGTATTGTGGCATTGATCTGGTCGGTGGTCGGAGCCCTGATTGGCCTTTTCCTTGGAGCAGTGATAATCCTGCTGCTTGTGGCCATTGCCGGAGGGAAAACAGATTTTGAACCAACCGTACATGTATCCGCTGCCCTGCTTGTGATAATGCCGGTTTCCGCCTTTATGAACATTTTTTCGGGCATTCATTTCATACTGGGCACCCTGCTGTCACTGGCCGTAAATCTATATGCCCTGTGGATGCTGTTCAATGCAATGACACTTACCCTTAACTCGAAAGTGGAAACATCGAAGATAATCATGTATGTACTGGGAGGTATACTTATACTGTTCACATTGATAGCGTTTGGCACAAGAAGGGTGTCAAGGGATTTTATGAGGGATGTTGAAAGATATCAAATGGATTTTGGCCATATCAAAGAATCAAATGAAAAACCTGCCAAACTATTTTCACAGGCGGAGTTTCATTGTTTATACAATCGAATGAATCGTACCTGACCTGCTTGTATTATCCTTCTGCTTTTAAAACTGCACATCGGCTGTGCAGTTTTTTTTCACTTTTTTCCTTTTAAGTTTAGTCCGGGTAACGTGCTGCGATCTCTGACAGATATAGAATATGATGGCAGCCGGCCAGGAATTCTCTGGAAAGAGGATACATACAGTGGATGCAAAACCCCGGCTATGCGAGTGTTTATTGACCTTCGGCCGGACTCACATGTTGTATCTTGTTCATTTTGAGATAATCTCCAGATGTGACTTTCATCTTATTTTGTCTGACGAAGTCTGATGGGGATTCATCCGTCTGTGTGTAATTTGACCTGAAGGTCGATTAACCCATGCAATCATTGCTCCCTGTTGGATATTCATTTGATGGGAAATTCGGATAAAAAAATTTCATGTACATTTTAATTATTTTTACCATATGGAAAACCCGGCGGAAAAGGCAAGACGTTTTGGCACTGCACCTGTTTTTTTTACGGCACTGACCACAATTCTGGGAGCAATCCTTTTTCTTAGATTCGGATTTGCCACAGGTGTACTGGGTTTCTGGGGGGTGATGCTGATAATCCTGGTCGGTCATATGGTTACCGTCCCCACTGCACTGGCACTTTCTGAAATAGCAACAAATCAAAAGGTTGAAGGCGGAGGTGTTTACTTTATCATTTCCCGTTCATTCGGCCTTAATACAGGGGCAACAATCGGCATTGCACTTTACCTTTCCCAGGCAATAAGCGTCGCATTTTATATAATTGCATTTACTGAGGCATTTGAGCCTTTTTT
>SLOR01000194.1 GCA_007132395.1 Bacteroidales bacterium | reverse complement strand
CGGATTGTATTTACGGTTTTCACCCGGGTTCTCAGGTGTATATTCATGGCCAGTGCCAATGGAAGGCTGAAAATAAGTGCCAGAGAAACCGCTCCAAATGAAAGGTACAACGAGCCAACTATGGCATTGAGTACACCTCCTTCGCGCCCGAAATAATAACCTCCTTTAGGCGTTTGACTTATCATTTCCCAACTCATATAAGGAGCTCCTTTCAGAAAAATACTTAACAGTATGGCCAGGAGAATTACCACCAGCGAAGCAGTACTGATGAGCATCAGGATATAAAAAATACGTTCTTCCAGTTTACGCATCCACATATTCAACTTGTATTACATTATTGTTGCCGTTCAAAATACACTATTGCTCTGCGCGAGATTAGGTTGAAAATGATAACCACCGCCATCAGCAACAGAGCCGCAAACATAAGAGCAGAGTCAAACATGGGTATCGAAAGCATCTCTCCATAGTTGTTGGCAATGAGTGCCGGCAAGGGATAACCGGGTTGAAACACATTATCAGGCACACCCACCACATTGCCCACTACCATAAGTACGGCAATGGTTTCGCCAAAGGCGCGCGACAGGCCCAGTCCAAAGGCAGATATAATACCGGGAAACGACTTTCTCAACACCACAAGTTTTATGGTTTGCCACTTGGAAGCGCCTAAAGAAAGAGAGGCTTCAAACAAGTCGTGTGGCACTGTTCTGAGGATTTCAATTAAGATGTTCAGGATAAAAGGGATAAGCATTACCGACAAGACAAAACCACCGGCCATAATGCTGAAACCGGAAGTTTCATAACCAAATAGCGGAGCGATGTATTGTCCCACGGCCGGCACAATAATCAGGATGCCCCACACCCCGTATATCACCGAAGGAATGCCGGCAAGAATGTCTACCACAGGCTGCATAAAAACCATTAATCGTCGCGAGCCATAGTAGGTAAGAAATATGGCTGAAAGAAGACAAATAGGGGCTGTCAACCCCAGTCCGATAAAGGTAATCCATACCGAGCTTAGAATGAAGGGCCAGAAACCAAACTCACCCGCCAGGGGTCTCCAAACCGATGAAAACAACAGGTCGGAAAGACCGCTGTGCCCCAGTATCAGCCAGGATTTATTAAGCAGACTAAAGGCTATGACAATGGGTAGTAATAGTACGAGTACAACCATAAACCGAATCCACAGGTTTATGATTTTATCTTTGATTTTACGGGTTTTGTAACTCATGTTCCATGGAATTAATTCCGGTGAGTTTTATTCAGGGTTTTCCGGCATCATTGGCTCAGGCAATTTGCTCCTTTGGTTTTCCAGGACTTCAGCAGGCAATCCTACATAACCTGCCTCGTTTACAAACTGCTGACCTTTATCGAGTATCCACCGCATAAATTCCAGTGCTGCCACATTTTCGGGCACTCCATTGGAAACAAAATACAGCTCACGTGCCGGAGGGGCGGGGTACCTTCCCTCGGCTATGGCTATTACCAAATCGTCAAGATTGTCATAAAAGTATTCTTCAGGATCAATCCTCCCATTGCCATTTACATCAATGGGGATGATCTCCAGTCCGGGGAAAAGTTTGCGTGTGCTGATATCGTAGGCAAAAGCGATGTTGTTGTATCCCATCCCCAGCCGATCGTTTTTTACCACTTCGGCAATTCCCGGATCACCAAACACTCCGATTCCTTTAAGGTCTTCCTGGTTCTTGCCCAGGTAATGGGCCCACATTTCAGCCGCACCGCAGGCGTCGGAGCGGGTAAAAAGATTGATAACTGTGTTGCCCTCAAATGTGTTGCCCTCTTTGCCAAGGATTTGCTCCCAGTTTTTGCGGCCATCTGTAAGGAATATTTGCTGAAATTGCTCACGGGTAAAGCCCTGCCGCAAAATTTCATTTTTATAGGGATTGTTGGTGTTGAATGTAGGAAGAACGGCATCTTTGGCCACACCCACATACCAGGCTCCGCGTTCTACTTCAACCGTAGTAATTTCCCTTGATACCATGGCAATATCCACCATATTACCCAGCGCATCTGCCATCCCTTTTCCTGCACCACCGGCCGAAATATCAATTCTAACTTTGGGATGCTCTTTTTTGAATTCCTCAGCCCAGCGCACGGTAAGAGGATACATGGCCCATGCCCCGGAAATACTTATACGGCCGTACAGATTACCCTCTTCGTCATAGCCTGAGCCAGACTGTTGTCCACATCCGGGGGTAAGAATACTAAATACAATCAACATCAGGGATGAAAGAATGATAGTTGTCAAGGTTTTTGAATGGACCTTCACTGCGGGTGTATTGTCTGGTTTCTTCATCATTTGGATATTGTTTAAGTACTATAAGTCTATAGGATTTGTAGACTATTTGTTCTGATAAATTTAATCACATAATTGAATAAAACAAAATTTAAGAAAAGGAAAAGGTTGTTTTAATTTCAAAAAACCTGATTACCAATGTATTGAACGCGTAAAAATTATTTTTGAAGAATAAGCATGAGATTGCTCTCTTTCTTTAGTACATCCGCCAGGCTTACATTTCGCAAGTAGGCCTCCGT
>SLOR01000263.1 GCA_007132395.1 Bacteroidales bacterium | reverse complement strand
TTTATCAATGGCAATAATACCACCATTGGCACCTTGTTCCACAAGATTCACATTAATAACTTCAGTGGCAGCATCCTGAAGGCTTTGTCCTTTATAGCTCATACGTGCAGCAATATCATAAGCCACCATGTTGCGAATAAAGAATTCACCATGTCCGGTGGCGGATACGCCACAGGAGAGGTTGCTGGCATAGTTACCGGCTCCAATAAGGGGGCTGTCGCCAATACGGCCATATCTTTTCCCTGTCATACCTCCGGTGGAAGTAGCCGCAGCAATATTTCCTTCCCTATCAAGGGCTACTGCACCCACGGTTCCCATTTTTACATTTTCATCCAGTGCACCTCTTTCCCGGTTTCTCTGGTTGCGCACGTGCTCGCGGTACTGATCCCATCTTCTTTGATCAAAGAAGTAGCTTGGGTCAACGATTTCGAGGCCCTGTTCGTAGGCGAAGGTTTCAGCACCTTTGCCGGTAAGCAGAACATGGGGAGAGTTTTCCATTACCCTGCGCGCTGCGGTAATAGGATTTTTTACTGTAGTAATGCCTGCCACAGCCCCCGCATTATGGGTTTCACCACACATGATAGAGGCATCCAGTTCATTTTTACCTTCAATGGTAAATACAGCACCTTTGCCGGCATTGAATAAATGAGAATTTTCCAGGATACGCACCACTGCTTCAACGGCATCCATGCTGCTGCCTCCTGCCTTGAGAATATCTTCTCCGGCCATAAGGGCTTCTGCCAGTTTATCATTGTACTCCTGCACTTGTTGCTCATTGAGAGATTCACGGGCAATATTCCCTGCTCCTCCATGAATAACCAATGCATAAGGGTTTTGGGCATGGCTGTTAAAGGCCAGCAACCCCAGGCACAAAAAAAGAACCGAAAGCACCGAAATTTTCCATTTACCTGTTTGCATCATACTCTTCGTTTAGTTTACCAATAACAAGATCTGTAATATCATGACTGGCATCTGCATGCAGAATACCACCACCGGGAGTAAATCCGAGGATATAATCATACCCGAGCTCTCTGTTAAAACGTGCAAGCAAATCCGTAATTTTCTCGTACAGCTCTCTGTTCATCTCCATTTCTTGCCCCATCAGGCGGTTGGCATAGGTGTCATTAAGTTGCATAAGCTCCTGCTGTTGTTGCATGAGTTCCTGCTCTCTAATTTGTGCATTCTCCATGGAGATACCGCCGGTTTGTATCTGACGCTGAAAAACCTCCACATCATTCTGAAAGCTTCTTTGTCTGCGTTGCAGGTCATTTTCCAACCTTCTTTGTTCCTGATCAAAATCTTCACGCATTTTTATTGCCAGTTTGTAGCTGGCCATCAGCGAGTCAGAATTAACAAAAGCAATAAGGAAGGCTCCTTCAGAAATTTTATCGGCCATTACAGCTACCTCATCCTGCATCTTGGTGGAAGGCTCAGTAGTTCGCCCGGGAAAGAAGTTAAAGGTGTAAAGAATAATTAACCCTAGAAATAATACTACATTAATGATGGTACCATTGGAAATTTTTGAACCGGCAGGGGTTTTCTCATTGCCGGGCTGCCCGCTTTGTGGTGTGTTGATTTCTGTTGACATTGTTCTTATAATGTTTATAATTAATAAAAGGCCCGGATGGAATGCTTCTCCTCCCGAACCTTATGACTATGAATGTATTGATTGTGTCAAAATACGCTGCAATAAAACCTTCATTTTGCTTAGTTCCCCATTTCCGACATAAACCGGATACGCATCAGGCGGATTTCTTCTTCTGTATAATCATCTTCACCCAGTTCTGTAAGTGCATCGGAATAAGAGTCTGTTTCTGCAGTTTTGAAATAATCGAATATTTCGTCCTGCTTGTCATCGTCAATTACCTCGTTGATATAGTAGTTGATGTCAATTTTGGTTCCGGAGGCTACGATACTTTCGATTTCGCTCAATAATTCGAAAAACTCCAGCCCTTTGGCATAGGCAATATCTTCCAGGGGTTTTTTGCGGTCAATATTCTGGATGATGTATACCTTGATACCCGATTTGTTCACCACCGATTTTACCACCATATCCATGGGGCGTTCGATTTCGTTTTCCTCCACGTAGTTTTTGATGAGTTCCACGAAAGGCTTTCCGAAACGTTCGGCTTTACCCGAACCTACGCCCGAGATTTGTTTTAATTCCTCAATTTTAATCGGATATTGTATGGCCATATCCTCCAGGGAGGGGTCCTGAAAAATTACGAAAGGGGGCAGATTGTTTTTCTTGGCAATTTCTTTGCGCAAATCTTTGAGCAGGGCGAAAAGCATCTTATCGGTAGCACTGGTTTTTGCTCCTGCTCCTTTGAATTCTTCATCGCCGCCTTCACCCATTTTGCGGTCCTTGCTTACCTTCACCGATTTGGGATTTTCCAGAAATTCTTTTCCTTTTTTGGTGACTTTCAAAGTACCGTAATTCTCAATATCCTTCTCCACGAGTCGATCAATAATACTTTGCCTTACAATACTTTGCCAGAACTTTTCGTCGTTATCGGCACCTTTGCCAAAAACCTCCAGTTGGTGATGTTTACAGGATTTT
>SLOR01000050.1 GCA_007132395.1 Bacteroidales bacterium | reverse complement strand
TTGGGAAGCACATCAATATCCTCCACAGAAACTGTAATCTGGGGTGAGAGAATATTAAAGAAGTACCCATTACTCAGCACCAGAATATTTTGCTCAACATCTCCGGGGATAAACAATTCCATATCGGAAACCTCCCAGGTATGTACACCTGCGGGGAAAGGATTCTCCTGCTCAATTTTAAAATGGGTAGCAGCAGTAGCTACGCTGGCAGGAAGGTTGCCTTCACCTCCGTTATAGGTGTACAGGAAATTATCCCCCATCATACCTACCTGGTTCAATGATATGGTTTCCAGTTCTTCCCAGGTAGTACCTGCATCGGTTGAATAAGAAACAATAATCCGCGAGCCAAAGGTGGCCAGTGGCGAGGAAAGACGCCTGAGATCAAAAGTAAAATATACACCATCCAACTTTCCAGCAGGAATATCATAGGGCTCGGAAATAAATTCGCGAGTACCTGCTTCGGTGAATTCCATCACATCAATAATTTGATGTAATGCACCTCCATCTTCGCCGTTCTCGATTTCATCTCCATCGTACACCCAAATGCGAATATCACCGGCTGTCCAGCTGTATAAGTCCACAGGTACAGTAAGGGTAAAGGTAAGTTCATCATTATCCACAACGGGAACGATATTTTCTGCCAGCCATAAATAATTGGCAGCAGGATAATAATTCCCATTTACAGTATTGACATTACCCAGGCCAATGGCATAGTTGTAGTCCTCGTAATCTTCAGGAAAATCAGCAGCATCGGCTATAATGGTAATTTCATCACCGGGATAGCCAGCGCCTATAACATTTTCATCTTCATCCTGAATCTCAGAAAGCACTATCACAGGCATATCAGGCATGGGCGGTAGTTCTTCCATGAACTCGAATGTAGATTCTGATTCCAAACCTGCTATCAAGTCAACAGACTCTCCTTTTTCAAGGGTTACAGAACCAATTCTCCACGTGTTAGACCCAGCAGAAAGCTGTGCACTGTTTACCTGCCTTGCCCGGAAGTGGGTGGCAGTGGTAAGTGCATCCTCGTTGGCATCAGCGGTAAGGTCAAATGTATAATTACCGTTAAAGATGAACTCGGTATTTTCACCTACATCCTCCAGAATGGTCCATGAAGCACCGGCATTTACAGAATACTCAACCACAATGGGAAAACTGGGATTACCATGCATATTGGTAAGATTTACATAGAGCATGGCATTGTCCAGGTTGTTGATGTTGTAGGCAATTGTAAACATATACCTTTGCCCTAGCTGGTCGTAAAAACCTCCAATAGGTTGTGCTGTTCCCACAAACCCAAGCACATCATCGTTGCTTACATTGGTAATATGATCCAGCAATCCATCCACATACACCCCAACATACAGGGTAAAATCCCCTTCTTCGTTGATGGTTCCTTTCAGCGGATTGGCGGGATCGGCAATAGGATCCGGGATAATGAACTCATCCAGAATGTAATCTGCATGAAGCTCATTTAAAGGATCTGTGAAACCAACCCAGGTATCAGGCAGGTAGAAAAACACTACCACGTCACCCGGGTTTATGCCGGCCAAATCAGCCAGATTTTCGATGGTAACTTCCACTTCATCGCCCGGAGCGTATTCTTCTGCAGGGTCCGAAAAAGTGGCCGTATATTGCGCCATAGCCGGGGTTGAGGCAAAGAAAAGCAGAGCCATCAACCATAGGCTTAAAGCACTAATAATTTTTTTGTCCATTTTTTTCATGTTAAAACTCATTTTAGTTAGAAATCAAAGTTTTCTGTTTAAAAGGCTACCCCAATTCGCAATACGCTACTGAGAGTAGGTTTAAACTGGGCCGTTTTGGTTTTGGGAATTCTTATTTCTTCGCCCCACTTCACTTCGTGGTTGTTGAAGTACAGGAATTCAAAACCCAATTCGGTCCCGATAAAAAAACCGCCTCCTCCAAGGTAGTAATCGCCACCGGCCACCAGGTTGAACCCAAAGGCAAAGAAGCCTCTGTTTTGCAGGTTCTCGATATCCCAGGCGCCGGTAACGGGAGCACCCACGCTGGCATCATAGCTGGTTTTCTGGTTGGCAAAGATCAAGTCGAGCCCAACGAACGGCAGTGCCTGTCCTGAGCGACTGAGGTAGTACTCCACCCCGGGCCTTATATCAAAAAAGGAAAGATTTTTCACGGTTTCAGGCTGATGTTCCTGGTCGGTACTGAATAACATGCCAGTACCTACACTCAAACGGGCGCCGAAGTCACCGAAAAAATACCTTCCTTTTATGTACCCGGGAGTTAACCATGCCTCACTTCCCGTAAAAGGGGTCATGGTTAGTTCCACAGCAATGTCTCCGCCACCTCCCTGCTCGGTTTGTGCACCGACCATAAAAGAAGTAATCAGAAACATTGCAATCACAAGAATAAATTTTCTCATAAAGGTAAATGTTAATGATTGTTTAGGGTTTGTAAAAAGGAATTGTTAAAGAATGATAATTAATTTATAATTATTTTTTCATTACTTACACGACAAATATATATTTTAGGTTTGATATTTACAAACGTTTACCGACATTTCCTGTGTTTTTTTTTCTTCATTCTTTTTTTT
>SLOR01000039.1 GCA_007132395.1 Bacteroidales bacterium | reverse complement strand
TCAGGCAATGCTGACCAGAAACCGCCCCATGGTATACCATGCTGGCTGCGGAAATATTCAACCACAAGGTTGCTTTCATTTACCTCGTCGGGGGCAGGATTGGCAACAACAGTCATGGTGCTGTTATCCTCTTCACCATCTGTCATTACATTGAGCCCAATAAACTCGAAGTCCTCAATTACCAGTTCTTCTCCTTCACCAGGTACCGCGTTGTCACTGAGTACGATATTGTCAAAATAAATAACAATATCTTCATCCAATGTAAGTGGATCTTCAAAATCGGGCATAAAGGATATAACCGGATAATCTCCGTCGGCATCAGGGAAATGAAAGGTGATGGTTTCCCACTCATTGGTAAGCGTCTGCTCTTCTATTGAAAACAACTCAAAAGTACCTCCGGGACCACCTTCAACTTTGAATTTGAGAGGGCTGATACGGGGTTTCCAAACATCAACATGAACGTATTTTTTTGTTGTCATGTCAATAGTTTCGGGCAGTGATGACCAAAAACCACCCCAGGGTATACCATGCTGGCTCCTGTCATATTTAATCACATAGTAACTTGGATTGGCATCGTCCTGATCGGGATTTAACACAAGGGTCATTGTGCTGGGGTCTGTTTCACCGTCAAGCATAAGATTTAACGGAATGTGTTCGAAATCTTCAATCATCTGGCTGTGGGAATATCCCGCAAATGCCAGCATGAAAGCTAAAATAAACGTAAATTTTTTCATGATTTTGAGTTTTTGAATTTGTAAAATTTGTTGATAATTTATGAGGGTTTATAAATGAGCCCGGCAAAAGTTTTCTTAGCGGACTTTAGAATTCAAATTATTCTATGAGCGTAAAAGTTGATTCTTTTACCTCTTGCGAGTTGGTGCCGATGAAGAGATGAAACTCTCCCGGTTCGGCTCTGAACTCGTTGTTCATATTATAAAAAGCGAGGTCTTTCCAGCTAAGCTCAAAGGTTACTTCTTTTGATTCCCCCGGCTCCAGGGCTATTTTTTCAAAGCCTTTGAGCTCTTTCAGCGGACGAGTAATGCTACCCACTAGCTGACGGGTATAGAGTTGCACTACTTCTTCTCCAAACCGATCGCCGGTATTGGTTATCGTTACAGAAGCCTGTAGTGTGCCATTCATGGGCATTGCAGCGTTATTTAAACGTATGTCGGAGTAGTCAAAAGTGGTATAGGAAAGCCCGTATCCGAAGGGGTACAGTGGCGAGTTGGAAACATCCAGATATTTGGAAGTAAACTTGCTGTCAGACTTCGGCCGCCCGGTGTTTCTTGCATTATAGAAAATGGGGATTTGTCCCACGTTGCGTGGATAGGTTACAGGAAGTTTTCCGGAGGGGTTGTAATCGCCAAATAAAACATCACTAATAGCATCGCCGGTAGTGGTTCCCAGATACCAGGTTTCCAGTATAGCGGAAGCTTTTTCATCCACATTCTCAAGGGTCAGGGGTCTGCCTTTCATTAATACCACAATGACAGGCTTGCCCGTTTCCACTATTTCATTGAATAGCTCCTCCTGCACTCCGGGCAGGTCAATCATAGATCGGCTGGCAGCTTCACCGCTTTGCCAGTAGTGCTCTCCCAGGGCCATAATAACAACGTCAGACCGGGAGGCCGCTTCCAGAGCCTCTGCAAACCCTGATCGGTCTTCTTCCAGCACCGTGGTTCCCTGTGCATAGTTAATCTGTGTACGGTTGCCTTGCCTGTTAATGATTCCCTGGCGCAGGGTAACGCTTTTGGTGTAATCGCCCGCAGCAGACCATGATCCGATGAGATCGCGCTGGTTGTCGGCCATGGGGCCAATCAATGCGATGCTGCTTACATCATCTGAAAGGGGCAAAATATCATTGTCATTTTTGAGCAAAACGATGGATTTGCGGGAAAAATCACGGGCAAATTCAAGATTTTCCTCTGTCATTACCAGCTCCGCTTCCCTTTGCGGATCGCTGTAGCGGTAGGGGTCTTCAAACAGACCCAGTTTGTATTTCATGATCAGAATCCTGCGAACGGCCTGGTCGATCGTTGCTACACTTACTTTACCCTCTTCCACCAGTTCAGCCAGGTAATCGTTGTAAACCGCTCCCTGCATGTCCATATCTACACCGGCATTGATGGCCAGTTCGCCTGCATGCTTGTTGTCGCGGGCAAAGCCATGGGGCACCATTTCGTTGATAGAGGTATAGTCTGTTACCACAAAGCCTTCAAAGTTCCATTCCTCTCTCAGCACCTGTGTGAGCAGGTATTCACTGCCGGTTGCAGGTACGCCAAACAGATCGTTAAAAGCGGTCATAAAGGTGGCGATGTCTTCTTCAATGGTAGCCTTGAAGGGTGGCAGGAATTTGTTGCGAAGCACTAACTCCGACATATCCACGGTATGATAGTCCCTGCCTGCCTGGGGAGCACCATAGGCGGCAAAATGCTTGGCAGTGGCCAGCATGGTGTTCAGATCGCGAAGGTCGTCGCCCTGGTAGCCGCGCACTTTGGCTCTGGCCACCTGTGCTGTGAGAAAAGGATCCTCGCCCGAGCTTTCTGCAATTCTTCCCCAGCGGGGATCGCGGGTTACAT
>SLOR01000316.1 GCA_007132395.1 Bacteroidales bacterium | reverse complement strand
CGAATTATTTGTGTTTACTTAACGATTGTTTACGCATAAGATATCAGCTGGTCAGCTAAAAAAAGTGGAATGAATAGTTATCCATTGCCGTTGGCTTTAGCCAACGGTATGATTTTGCTACAAACCAAAGGGCTTTAGCCCCATTATTTATTTCGGCAAGATTGCGGATATACATCATATAAATTATACAAACCGGAAATTGAGGATGCTGCTAAGATTGTTTTTTACCTCTATTCTTTTCGTTGCTGTTTGCTGGAATGCTGCCGGTAGCATTAAGCCGGAATTTGCCGGCAATGGCAGTATTGAAGGCAGTGTTACAGACGCGGAAGGCATTGCTTTGCCCGGTGCCACCATAATTCTTCAGGAACTGAATACAGGTACCCTCACTGCCCATGACGGTACCTTTGCCTTTAAGGGGCTGCGCGACGGGGTATATACCCTAAAAGTCCAATACATGGGGTACAGAGCCCAGGTAAAAACAGTGCAGCTGCGCGAAGGGCATTCCCGGGTTTTATTCAGGATGGAAGCCACCCATATTGAACTGGACGAGGTAAGCGTACGCGACAGTCGTAGTGGTATGATGCAACCTGAGCAGACACTGAGTGTTACCCGCGTCGGCAGGGATTTCTTATCAGAAGCCTCCACGGGCACATTAATGCAAAATCTGCAAAGGCTACCGGGCATTCATTCCATGGATATTGGTACAGGTATTTCCAAACCCGTTATAAGAGGGATGGGTTTTAACCGCGTGGTGGTGGCCCAGAACAACCTCAAGCAGGAAGGGCAGCAATGGGGCGCAGATCATGGCCTTGAAATTGACATGTACGCAGTGGAAAGAGTAGAGGTGTTGAAAGGCCCGGCCTCCCTAATTTATGGCTCTGATGCCCTGGGTGGGGTAATAAACATTAAGCCCCCGGTAGTTCCCCAGGAAAATACCAGCAGGGTGGAAGTAAACGCTTTTGCGCACAGCAATAATGACCTCGTGGGCCTGTCTGCCATGACCGCCCATAACCGCAACGGGAAATTTATGCGCCTGCGGACTACTTACAGAGATTTTGCCGATTACAGAGTGCCTGCCGAATCATTTACTTACAGTAACTGGGTAATCCCTGTGCCTGACCGACGCCTGAAAAATACATCCGGCAACGATCTTGGCTTATCTTTTACCGGGGGTATCCGCGAGGGCTGGGGTATAAGCAGCCTAACCATAAGCAATTTCTTCCAGGAAGCCGGCTTTTTTCCTGCTTCCCATGGCATTCCCAATCCTTCCTCATTAAGTGAGCCCGGAAATCCCCGCACAACCGAATATCCCAAACAAAAGGTAAATCATTTAACGGCGGCCTCCAATACACATATTATATTGGGCAACGACAGGCTTTCGCTGGATGCGGGGTATCAGCACAATTACCGGCAGGAGCTGAATCCGCCGCATGTACATGGGGCCGGACCATTGCCAGAGGGATTTTTGGAGCTGGAACTCAGCCTGCAAACCTTGTCTGCAGCTGCCCGTTATCACCGTTATGTTTCCCCTCGTCAGCAATACACCTTCGGGCTGAGCAGCAGCTACCGTATGAACGCCCGAGGTGGGTACAACTTTTTACTGCCCGACTATGCATATGGCGAAGTGGGCTTATACACCGTGTCCACTACCCATCTTTCTGATGTATTGCTGTTCAATGCAGGGCTAAGGCTCGATTTGGCAACTGTTGAGGTAGAGGGATTTGAGGAACCCGTATGGACTGATAGTGAAACCATATCTCACTACAGGACTCGCGCTCCCTCTGTTAACAGAAACTTCTCCAATCTGGCCTTCAGTACGGGACTTTCGTGGATGCCCCATCCCGACTGGAATGTAAAGATTAATGCGGGCAGCGGTTTTCGTAACCCCGGCGCCATTGAGTTGGCTGCCAATGGTATGCACCACGGAAGTTTTCGCCACGAACAAGGGGATGCTTCACTGGAGCCTGAGAGGAGTATTCAGCTCGACCTGGGATTGAGCCGGGCGCGCAAGGAGTTTTTACTGCAGTTCAGTCCTTTTATCAATTACTTTCCCAACTTTCTGTTCCTAAATCCCAGTGGAGTTTTCTCAGAACTGGCCGGGGCAGGTCAAATTTACCGGTTTGAACAAGCACAGGCCCTTCAACTGGGAGGTGAAGCCTATGCCGACTGGCATATCACCCATGCGCTGCATACCTCTTTGGGAGCAGAATGGGTATGGGCACAAAATCTTGATGATAATTATCCGCTGCCATTTACGCCGGCTCCCTCGGTATTGGCAGAGTTAAATTATAAAATTAAGCCCCGCATCAGCAATGTGAAAGAAATTAAAATGCTCAGTGCCTTGCGCATAACCGGTGCGCAAAACAGGGTAGCCCGCAACGAACCCGCCACCCCCGGATATGTATTAACAAACCTGGGGTTAAGTGCAAAAGCAGAATGGGGGAATTTTCCCCTGGAGATACGATTTATGGTAAATAATGTGCTGGATGTGATGTACAAAAACCATATGAGCTTTTATCGAATCCTTGAGCTGCCCGAACCGGGAAGAAATTTTACCCTGCAAATTAATTCGGCACTTAATTGGTAATGGATACAAGAAAAATTTTTTACTTAAAAATATTCGCAATCTACCACTATAAAAATATTTATGATTCTACATATTAAATCAGAAAGAGCGTCCTGAAAGGACAAATTAATTCAGCCCAATGGCAACGCCTTGGGGGAAAGATTAAAAGAAGTCATTTGCGCCCTGAAAGGGCAGCTCATCAATAAATTATTGACTGTTTATTTTTTGATTTGCCCTTACAGGGCGCCCGACAAGGATTTGTTATTTCAATCCCAGGGCGATGCCACTGGGCTGAATTTAGTTGGGCTTTCAGCCCGCGGATGAATACAGCAATAAATTACGAATATGTTTTACTTGCAAAAAAACGGATAATCAATTAATGTTAATAACCTAAATAAATTATTTCAAGATGAAAAAAAAGAATTTACTTACTTATTCCATTATGTTAGCTTTTGCAATATTCACTGCTTGCAGCAGTGATGAAATTGATACTGAAGCACCTGTTATCCTGTTGCATTCACCTATTGATCATCAGGAGTTCCATCCGGGAGGGCAAATTTATTTCCATGCCGATTTTTCCGATAACGTGGGATTGAGTCAATTTAAAATTGATATTCATTTTGGCGAAGGGCACGATCATAAGTCAGCCACTTCCGGAGAAAATGAATGGAGTTACGAATATATAGGAGAGCTGGAAGGGCAGGATCAGAAGGTGGAGATGTATATCGACATTCCCCTGGATGCCTTGCATGGCGAATATGATTTGTTGGTGTATTGTACCGATAAGGCGGGCAATGAGTCTTTCGTGTTTATTGAAATTGATATTGAAGAAGACCATGATTGATAAGTAAGCATGCAATCAATACCAAAAAAAAGGAGGCCTTTTAACCGGGCCTCCTTTTTTTGATTAAAGAGTGTGCTAATACCATCCCTTTAATTCAGCTTATGTGCATCTACTTCAGGTTTTCCCCATATCAGGAATACCAGTTTGGCGATATCTGTATTCTGGATGAAGGGTCCGTAGATGGGATCCCAGGTATCAGCCATCATTTTAAATTTATCAGCTCCGGGGCCTTTGGCAAAAAACGGTACCAGCATGTTGGTATGGCTGCCATGGTGCCATTGCATTCCCGGCAGGTTTCCTTTGCCGTTGTTGGTTACAGGTCCGTAAATGGGGTCTGCCTCTCCGGGGCCGGTAAGGTAGCCACATTCGTGGTCGCTGGTAACAATAATCAATGTTTCATCCCAGTTGCTGTAGGTTTCCACCCAGTCGATGGCAGCCTGAACGGAATTGTTAAAATCAATCTGCTCTTCAATCATCCGGGCAGAGTTATTGTCGTGGCTGGCCCAGTCCACAGCGCCTCCTTCTATCATTACAAAAAATCCTCTGGGGTTTTGTGAAAGTACGTTGAGGGATGCACGGGTCATCTCTTCCAGGGTGGGAACCGATTCTGTTAAGGGAGTTTCAAAGGGCATGGTATGTCCTTCCACCTTGCTGCGGCCTTGCTGCAGGGTGGAGTGAACCTGCGGCACTCCCAATACCCTTGAAGGAGCACTACCGCTGGCCATATTTACAAAGTCCTCTCTGGTCTGGATAAGTGTCCAGGGATCGGGCTGTCCATTGCCGTTGGCATCCTGCACCCTAAAAGTGCCGTCTTCTGTTTCAAAAATGGTTCTTCCGTCATTTTCTTTAAGCAAATCCCATATTTGCTGACCTCCCACGAAGCGCGGATTGCTTTGTGCCGGATTTCCATCCTCGTCGAAATCCGGATTTCCTGTAGCCATGATAACATCCGTTTGGGTATGGAAAAACAGATATCGGGCAATTTCCGCATAATTATTACGATGCCGGTTGTGTGCAACAAAGCCAGCAGGCGTAGCATGGCTAAGGGGAACGCTGGATACAATTCCGGTAGCTTTGCCCAGTGCCTTGGCCGCCTGACTCATGTGCGTGAGCGTATCTCCTTTTACACCGATGCCTATGCTGCCATTATAAGACTTCACCCCTGTGGATAACGATGTAGCCGCTGCGCCCGAATCGGTATAGTAATCCATGATATATTTAGGGTCGGAGGCCGCCTTGCGGGGGCTGTAACCGTCAGCATAAATGGTGTCGCCATCTCTTGTGCTAACAATAGAAGAGTAGGTGGCCATGGCAAAACTGGTCCAGTCAGCCTGCTGAAAGGTTTGAGCATGGGCTATGCCGTGCTCATAATAATTGGCAGCATGCAGGTGGTTGTATCCCATGCCATCGCTCACGAAAATAATAATGTTTTTGGGTGCTTCCCCGGCGGCACTTTTCCTGCCGGCACCTGCTTCACAGGCATTGAAAGCAAAGACCAGAATGATAAAAAATGACTTGATAGTTAAAAATTTAAGTTTTTGCATTTGTATAATAGTTTAATGATTTTCTATTGGGGTAATTTCCATAGCAATATTACAAATTAATTTCCTTCCACGCGGGGTTTCAACATACAAAAACCCTTAAAAAACAGCCATGGCAGAAGGTGTTGTTTCCGGTTTTGCAGGTTTGTCGTGCAGCTGTCCGGAGTACACATTCTTCTGGGTTGTGCTTTAAGGGCGTGAATTACCAGTAAAAAAAACAGTCTTAAAATTCAAGTCGGGTGAAGCTGAGGTAGTTTTCCCACATCTCCATTATTGACTTATCTTCTTTTTGTCTTGCCGGAGGGCGGTTTTTTAAAAAATAGGCGTAAGTGAAGGGTCTTTCTTTAAAACTTCTTTTGATCCGTGCCTTCAGACTGTGTGTGCGGTTTTTAGTTCTGCTCATATCAGTGCTGTTAAAAATATAATTAATCCAAAAAATCCCATTACAAATATAATGTATTCATGCTAAGAAATTGTTAAAAAAGTAAACAAGCGTTTATGGAAATTGCCAGCATGTCGTTAAATGCTTGTTCATGAGGGATTAGTGTCTGTATTGTTAAATTGTTAAATTATCAGGCGGTAAAAAATTGCTGAGTGCACTTGTGACAAATTCGTTGTCCATTCGGGACTCTCTTTTTGTTTCGATATGTAAAACATCAAAATTCTTATGGTGGTAAGATTTAACCACCAAAACGTAGGTGGTTTCTAACCCGGCCTTGCAGATTTACCGGTAACAAAACAAGGAACGGAGTGATAAAAAAGATTTGCAGACCCGCAAACCAATTTTTTATAGATATAATTACAACTGTTAATTGCGGGGCCTTAAATCTTTCAGCCTAGGGACCGCCGTTTTGTCGGGAAATCTGTGAAACCTTGTTTTTTTGCAACTTTTTCATCAAGCAACCGAGCCCTAAAGGGCGAGCTCAATGTGACCTTTTATGAAAATTATGTGCACATTAAAAAGTTGATGAAATTATAGCTTTCAGTATAATAAATAGTTCCTATGTAAATGAATTATGATTATCCGCAATCTTGCCAGGATAAAAAATGGGGCTAAAGCCCACTAGTCTTTTAAGACTATCAAATCCGTCAGTTAAAACTGACGGCAATGGATAGAAGTAATTTTAATATCCATTGCCGTTGGCTTTATCCAAAGGATAATATGTTCTCACAAGCCAGGGGTTTTAGCCCGTTTAGACAATACCGAATATAAAAATCTTCACTGGCAAGAAAACAGATAATCATATTATTTTATATACAAAAAATCCCCGTATGGCAAAAGTTGATTATTTTTGGGCGGAATAAGCTGGTGGAAGTAAGGTTGTTCAGGCACTTTCCACTTACGAGACCAGCATTATGCCAATGATTCAGCCATATTACTTTTGAATGGAAATACTCTATGTTTCTTATGATGGAATGACGGACGCACTGGGCCGCTCACAGGTAATCCCCTACCTGGAGGGGTTGGCAAAGCTGGGGCATACTATTCATGTTCTCAGTTGTGAAAAGAAACATATTCCTGAGGCAGAAAAGGCAGAGGTACAGGAAAATTTCAATACACATGGCATTGGCTGGACACGGCTGGTATTTTCCACCACACCCCCCGGAATCTCAAAAATAGCTGATATTTACAGGATTGTAAGTACTGCACGCAAACTTCATCAAAAACATGGGTTTCAAATCGTGCATTGCCGCAGTTATATCGCGGCTTTAGCCGGATTGGAACTAAAGAAGAGATACGGAGTCAGATTTGTTTTTGATATGCGTGGCTTTTGGGCCAACGAACGCATTGAAGGGGATATCTGGAACCTGAACAATCCGGTTTATAAACTCATATACAGGTATTTCAAAAGAAAGGAAGCACAGTTTTTCTTTCATGCCGATGCAGTAATCAGCCTTACCCATAGCGGCAAAAAGGTGATAGAGGATTTGTTTGGCAAAGTGGTGGCTGCCAAAACCACAGTTATTCCATGCTGTGTCGATACCCGCCTTTTTTCTTCCGGCAATATTAAGCCAGAGGTCCTGCAGCAAAAAAAGCTTGAATTGGGTTTGAATGGCTGCCCCTTTGTTCTATCCTACCTTGGTTCTATTGGGACGTGGTACATGACCCATGAGATGATGCTGTTTTATAAAAAGCTGAAAATACGCAAACCCGGAGCCCGGTTTTTATTCATTTCGGGCGATGATCCTGCGTTTATCAAAGAAAAAGCCATGGAGGCAGGTTTGGAGGAAAGCGATATTGTTGTTGCCAAAGCCGGCAGAAAGCAGGTTCCATTATATCTTGCCCTTTCGTCTTTATCGGTATTCTTTATCCGTCCTGTGTTTTCCAAAAAGGCCAGCAGCCCCACCAAGCAAGCCGAAATTATGAGCATGGGGATTCCATTGGTATGCAATGCGGGCATTGGCGATACGGATGAAATTATGCAGGAAGAAAGAGCAGGAATTTTGCTGGAGAATTTCTCGGATGAGGAATTTGACAAAGCCCTCAATCGTATTGATGAAGTACTGGCATGGAACCCGGACGATATCAGAGCCGCTGCCATCAAACGCTTTAGCCTTGAGGACGGGGTGGAAAGCTACCATTATATCTACATGAAGCTATCAGATAAGGGGATTGCTTAAGATGATGCCCAAACATCGTCTTTTGAGGTTGTTGTGAAACAAATAAGAGACTGCCTTAAAGGCCGGTTGGCACTTTTGAGACAGTCTCTTTAATTTTTATAAATCCCTGAAGATTAATTCAAATACAGGCGATATGCCAGGTTGATGTTCCTTCCGGGCATGGAAAAGTGTCTGTCCTCAATCCTGGAAAGGTGATCGCGGTATTTGGTATCCAGAAGATTGTCGGCACGCAAAATGATAACGTGGTTTCCTCTGCTGTTGATGCGAAATCCTGCCGACATTCCCAGCAAGGTGTATCCGCCGGTAACATCCTCTTCGGCTGCTACCTTGTTTTGTTGGGCTACTGAACGCACCTTTGCACTTACCCATGCAGGACCGAAATCATACTCGGTTTGAAAGGTAAAGCGAAAGGGAGGAATAAAGGGCAGGTATTCCTTGCTGTCGGAGTTTCTTCGTGCGTTTACATAATCCATAGTAATGCCGGAATTCCACTTTGGGGTAGGGGTAATGTTCATGCTGAATTCCCCACCGAAAAATCTTGCTTTATCGCCCAGGTAGGCAAAAACAGGTAGGTTTGATGCGGGATCAATCATGCCCAGGGGCTCGAATATGATGTAGTTTTCAAAAACATTAAGGAATCCGGCCAGCTCAAGGCTGATGATATTGTGGGTCCAGCTGATAAAGAGATCTCCTCCATGCCCTATTTCATCCTTCAGATCTGTTGATCCCAGCTCATATACGCCCGAACACAGGTGGGGGCCATTGGCAAAGAGCTCCTCAACCATGGGGTTGCGATGCGAACGGGCAAACTGACCGCCTATTTCCACTGATTGCACAGGGCGGTAATTTAAACCGGCAGAACCGGTAAAGTTGGCTGCATTGCGGCTTTGGTCAACATCTGTAAATACTTCATTGGGCAGTGCGCTGGTATGCTGAAGATCCATGCGGGCGCCAGCCTGAAAACGAACCCTTTCGCTGATGGGAATTTCCTGGTAAACGAAAAGGCCTGCATTGAGTCGATCCTCTCCCGGGGTGTATGCCTCGTCACCGTCAATATCAAGCCTGTGACCATGAATGTTCAGACCCACGGCCCCTCTGTCGAAAATGGAATGGGGTTGGTGTTGAAGGGTAAGGGTAGTGCTGAACGTATTTTTATGATGGGAAAGCTCCATGTCTTCCTCCCATATACCGTTTCCCCTTTCCATTTCAAATTCTTCCTGGCGCAAGATGCTGGTGTTAAAGCGCACCTGGGCTTTATCAAAAAATCCGCCACGCTCAAAATTGAACCTTCCCTGCATGCTGTACCTCTGTTGTCTTACTTCCACCTGTTCGTCAGGGTCGTCCATGTGCTCTGGCAATCCGTAAACCTGGCCATTGAATGATAAGCTGACTCCGCCATCCAGGTGTGAGCGGTTAATGCCAAGGCCAACTGCGGCATCGTAATTATTCATGTAGGTTCCGGGCATTCTTCCTTCAGGCGTACGCATGTTGCCTGAGTTTCTGTAAGCCATTCGTGATGTGGCCGCCCAGTTCTGGTCTCCGTAGGTGTAACGGGCAAATCCGGCTCCCATATTGTTTACCGTTGCGCCCTGCATGGATAGGATTCCTGTTGAGCCCATGTCCCAGTCCATGGGGATATCGCTGGTCATCAGGTTAATAACCCCGCCCAAAGCGCTTGATCCATACATAAGGCTGGCAGGTCCTTTTACTACTTCTACCCGGTTGGCAGAGAGGGGGTCCATGGTCAATGAGTGGCCGGCACCTGATTCGGATACATCTCCCATTCTTTCACCATGTTCAAGTATGAGTATGCGGTCGCCGTCCATGCCCCTGATTACCGGGCGGGCAGGGGCAGAACCCATGGAGCGCATGGCCAGACCGGGCTCGCCATCGAGCATCTCACCAAAGGATACTTCACTTCTTTTTTGTAACTCTTCACCCACGAAGCTTAAATCCGACTGGTATCGAAAACCACTGGCAGTGGGGGAGGCGGTAAAAACCACTTCGTTTAAGTTATAGATGCTGGGGGGTATTGCTATTTCCAGAAAAAAATCTTCTCCTGCAGCAGAATTAATTTGCCTGCGTGTGGTTTGGTAACCCATTCCTCTTACCATAAGGTTATATTCACCAGCAGGTAGGTTGATAATTTGAAAATGGCCATTTTCGTCAGTGGCGGTACCTATGTTGGTGTCTTCAATCATCAGGGTAATAAAAGGGATGGCTTGCTTATCCTGGGACGAGATAATCCGGCCTTTCAAAATGAAGGTGGGCTCACTGGCCCACAGGCAGGTAAAGGATGATGTTATAAGTGCAACGGAAGCTATAAATGCGATAAATCGGGGGGGGAATATACCGGAGTTCATGATTATAAAATATTATAAGTTTTCCCTTAAGGTTTATTTTTTTTTCGGAACGAGGCACCGGCCCGGCTTCCGAAAGAATAATGCAGTAAAATTTACTTGTTGTAAGGCTGTCCTCTGCTTTATATACAATGCGTAAATGGGTCAGTCTGCAAAGGAATCAGCAATAGAAGGGAGGGCCGCGCAGGGCTTGGTGGTGCAGGATAGGGATGCTTGCTTTTTTACCGGCGGTATTGAAGACTAGCTCCTGTTGGGGCAGGCAGTACAAAAAATCGCATAGAATATTGCCGGGGTCAAAATTTTCTGCCCCGGAAAGCAGAGAAATGGCAAGAAATTCCTTCTCGCTATGCTCATGGGGTGTAATGGGGGAAGTGTCCTGAGTATTGGAATGCTG
>SLOR01000241.1 GCA_007132395.1 Bacteroidales bacterium | reverse complement strand
TCCTGCTCCAGTATGCCGGAGAATACCTTTTCGGCTCCGGCAAAGTCCTTCTTCTTAAACTTCTTTCAGGCCTGTTCCAGCAGCTTATTCGTTTCTGTATTAGTGGGTTTCTTCATAAAGTTCTTAAAACAAATTTGTGGTTGTTCTATGCGGCTAAATTAAAAAAACACTTGATTATAAAAAATTTTTTACGTTTTTATTTCATTCCATCTCACCCCGTCAACCAAAAGACACAAACAAGGTGGTAAAATAAATTTTTTCTTCGGTTAATTTTTGCCAATTGCCCCGGGTGGTTTACTTTTACCGCCAAATCATCCACTATGTGCGGCATCCTCGGATATATACTACCCCATTCACATACAGAAGATGCAATGCTTGCATCAGCCATGGAATCCCTTTCGCATCGCGGTCCTGATGCCCGGGGGTATTTCAGGCAGGATGCGCTGGTAATGGCACACCTGCGCCTGAGCATACTGGATTTGAGCGACAACGCCAACCAACCCATGCACTCCCATTGCGATAGGTATGTTATGGTGTATAATGGTGAGGTGTACAATTACCGGGAAGTACAGCAGGAAATTCAAAAACAGAACCCCTCTTTCCAGCCCCGCACTCACTCCGACAGTGAAGTCCTTGTGGAAGCTTTTGCTTTGTGGAATATCGCTTTCGTGCATAAACTCAACGGCATGTTTGCCATTGCCATATGGGATAAGCTGGAGAAAACCCTCTACCTTTTCCGCGATCGGATAGGCATTAAACCCCTCTATTATTACCACCGGCAGCAGGATTTTGCATTTGCTTCTGAACTGAAAGCCCTTACCCACCATCCTGCTATCAGTAAACAACTGAGCATCGATTATACTGCGGTAAATCAGTTTTTACATCTAGGCTATATTCCTGCACCTTACAGTATTTATGAGGAGATTAAGAAATTTCCCCAGGGTCATTTCGGTGTTTTTAAAAACGGCAAGCTCACCCTCGAGCCCTACTGGCGTTTAGAAGACAAGGCAAGGTCCGAAAACGTTATAAAAGATCCACAGGAAGCCCTGGAACAATTACGCGAGCTGGTTGAAACCAGCGTGAAATACCGGCTTATCTCCGATGTACCCTACGGCACGTTTCTGAGCGGAGGCGTTGACTCAAGCCTTGTGAGTGCAGTGGCGCAGAGCTTGCACGCAAAACCCATCAATACTTTCTCCATCGGTTTCTGGGAGAAGGATTTTGATGAAACGCCCTGGGCACGAAAAATAGCCCAACACCTTGGCACAAACCACCACGAGTTTATGGTTACAGAAAAGGATGCTCTGGAATGGATGCCAAAACTGGATGGGATTTACGATGAACCCTATGCCGATTCCTCGGCCATCCCCACTCTGCTGGTGTCGCAAATGGCAAAAAAGCACGTGACCATGACCCTTTCGGGCGATGGAGGCGACGAGCTCTTTATGGGCTACGGAGCTTACAAATGGGCGCAGCGCCTGAGTCATGCCTGCATGCCCTTATTGCGAAAACCGGCTTCTCTGCTGCTGAAGGCGGGGCCGGTACAATACAGGCGGGCAGCAGCATTGTTTGAAAATCCCGGCAAAGAGCGAATGAAAAGCCATATCTTCTCACAGGAACAATACCTTTTCTCACGCAGAGAAATTGCCCGTATGCTGCAGCCCCAATATGGGAGCGCGTTTATGCTTGATGAAAATTATGGACCGGAACTTTCGCACCTCAATGCTCAGCAACAGCAGGCCCTGTTTGATATGAAGTATTACCTGCCCGACGATTTGCTGGTGAAGGTGGACCGGGCCAGCATGTTCTTTGCCCTGGAAACCCGCGTGCCCTTGCTGGATTACAGAATCGTGGAATGGAGCATGAACGTGCATCCTAATCTTAAAATAAAAAATGGCGAAGCCAAGTGGCTGCTGAAACAGTTATTGTATCAGTATGTTCCTGCTGAGCACTTTCAGCGCCCCAAAAGAGGATTCGCCATCCCCCTGCAAAAATGGCTCAAAACAGAATTGCGGGATTACGCTATGGATTACCTTAACCCTGAAGCACTTAACAAAACACAAATCCTTAACCCCGGCCCAACACAACAACTACTGGACTCCTTTTACAAAAAGGATCAGCATTACCTGTATAACCGCATATGGCAGCTTGTTGTGCTGCAAAAATGGCTTTCGGAAAACACCAGGTAATACTTTAATAACCATCTGTTAATCTTACCTTAACAGCTACCCGGAAATCCTGCTTTACATTTGCAGTGTTGATATCTCAAAAAAACTATATTTCTCTTCATGTTGTTGTTTTGGTGAAAAACCGGGTTTTATAGTCCCGGTTTTTTCTTTCAACATTACCTCGCCATAGATTCAGGTATCGAAAACACTTTCCCTTAGATATGTATATACAAACTTTGTAAGTTTCCTCCTACCACCACGATTGCCCGTCGGGGCATGGGATGGCGCTCTGGCGTTTGGCGGGTGGCCCCTGGTTGAACTGGTAGATGAGCGATATCTCGTGGGCGCCCCCTGTGGAGTTGATAAGGCGGCTGATGGTGAAGTCGTAGCTGTAGCCAATGCGCAGGTTTTCGGTGC
>SLOR01000252.1 GCA_007132395.1 Bacteroidales bacterium | reverse complement strand
CTGGTCGTGATTTAAGAATTTCCATTTCAATTTTTTGCCATTCTTGTTCTGGATCTGCTGTGTTTGTTTTTCGTCCAATAATTTTATCAAGATTGTAATATCGTGCAGATTGACCAAAGTTATTTAGAACTGTGAGGAATGAAGTAAGATCTTCACTTTGTAGATACTTTAAATCATCTTTAGCAACGTGGATATTGTCGAGATAATCTTTAAGGTAGCACTCTTCACGTATTCTTTTAAGCAGAAAGATTAAATCATGACCTTTACGACCTGATGGCAGATCACTTGGTTTTGGATACTCAGATGTGGTCTCGAGAATTCGAAAGCAAAGTGTTACTTTCATGAAACGTTCAAACCCAGTAGCAAGAGTAAGTAATGGTAAATGATAAAAATCATTGCCCAAGCTTATATTTTGCAAATGACCCAAACCCGCTTTAATCAGCCTCACTGCATCATACAGCTCTTGATCAAGTGCAAAATTTCTTTCGATATCGATATTAGGACTCAAGTTAAATTAAGCGTGTATTCCTCTCAACATGACATTATAATTAGAAGTTAATCAAGAGTCTATGCTTTTTTTCGAACCTTAAAGATTTCGGTATATGCAACCTCCCGGTTAGGTACTATTTACATAATAAGAGCAAAAAATAATTTAGAATATTATGTTTCAGAGTCTTCTTTAACTCGATGCAGGAATTCCGCGTCAACCTGACCTATAAACGTTTCAGCGTATTTCTCTGGGTTCGGTATCAAATCAAAAAGCTGTTCTCTTTGCTTTTCACTTAGATCAAATAAATCAGTCACGCCAAAAAGTTGATTCAGATGATGGGTAGAAATAGTTATGCACGCGGAATTTTTACGTTCTGTTAGAACCATATGCGATGGGTTGAACTCGATATCATAATAATCGATGTCGACTTCTTCTGGTTCTAAGCCTTTCTTTAGCCTCTCAATATCGCTGACATTGAATTCAGAATGATGTCGATCATATTTTCGTATGTATTTTTTCATAGGCTCCAGAAATTTTATTTTTACTTATGTAAATAGGTCATTCAATCATTTAAGAACTGATATTAGGGTCATTTAGTCTTTCGTAGATCCTTTGAACTTGTATTGCGAAAAACTCTTTACCTCTCCGCGTTCGATATCCTTCATCGTTTAATTGCTCAGCAATTTTTGCGTAGGACATACCCGCAACACGCAATGGTTTTATGAAATGAAAAGCGTGCCTAACTGATTTGTCTTTTCGAGCGTTTAATCTAATTGAAGTGTGTGCTTTTAGTCGGGCATCATTAGTTAGGTTTTGCGGGTTACCAAGCTTTTTTCCTCTCTTTTTTGCCTCCGCCAACCCATCTCGAGTCCTTTGAGATATTATTTCTCTCTCATGCTGAGCCATTGTAGCCATTATACCCAGTGTCAGAGTGTTTGCTTCGGGTAGATCCGCAGCTACAAAATCAATTCCGGCACTTTGCAATTCATCTCTAAGTGCAAAGATGAATGAAACATTCCTACTTAGACGGTCGAGCTTTGCAATAAGTAATGTTGAGTTCGTTTGCTTACATCGTACAATTGCTTTTTTTAATTCTGGACGATCCGAATTTTTGCCGCTTTCAACTTCAACAAATGGAGGAGGTGTTTCTGATTCACCCCGAGAAGAGATGAAATTATGCACAGCAGTTTTTTGAGCTTCGAGTCCTAAGCCAGATTGACCTTGCCGTTTTGTGGAAACTCGATAGTATGCAACATATTTCATAATTGACCTCTCAGTTCTCTCACTTTTTTACTAATATAACATATTTTAAACCTGCGTTCAAGTAATGTTATATTCATAAAATTTGATTAGACAGAAACAGATTGCACCGTGTTTATTTATATCTCAGACTTATTATGAGCATTGTTGTGGGAATCGCGAATTTCTGAAAGGGGGCAAGATAAACGGGAGTGTGGCAGAAAAAGTCACGATTAGTTCTGATACGGTAAGATCAAATGGTTGGAAGATTTGTCTATGTGAATGTATCAGATGGATTATTCCACCCAGAACCGCAACTTCATCCCCTTATGAATGAGATCTTTCCAGTTAGAATACTTCTGATCCACTTGGAGAAGATGATGATGCTGCAAAAAAAATGAAAGATGTTTACACGTCCTTCCCATTGATTATTTGATCAGGTTCATCATCCGAGTTTGGGTGAATTCAGGTGTGGTCAATCGGTAGATATATAGACCACTTGAAAGATGTTTCCCGTCAAAGTTTACCGAATGGTTCCCACTGTTCATCGTTTCGTTGATCAAAACGGATACCAGCTGACCCGTTAAGGAATAGACTTCCAGACTGACGTGGGTGGTCTGGGGGAGTGAGAATTGTATTTGAGTGGTTGGATTGAACGGATTGGGATAGTTTTGAGACAGGGTGAATTCCGTGGGGTGTTCTTCTGATTCAGTGGATGTTTCCATTTTGGTAGTAAACTTCCGAACAAGACTCCATTCCCCGTTCCCAGACGGGTTGGTTCCCCTGACTCTCCAACTGTATTCAGTAGAAAAGGAAAGAGTTGGAGTGGTGAAGGCAGTATCGGTTACCACTTCAT
>SLOR01000021.1 GCA_007132395.1 Bacteroidales bacterium | reverse complement strand
TTTGAGATACTTATGAGTACCCGACCCGGCCAACCATTGGTTAATATATTTTTTGTCGGGGTCAAACTTTTTTTGTTGCTCTGTGGGGTTGAAGATGCGAAAATAAGGAGCTGCATCGCATCCGGTACCGGCACTCCACTGCCACCCTCCGTTGTTGCTTGATAACTCATAATCCAGCAGCTTTTGTGCAAACCATGCTTCGCCCCATCGCCAGTCGATTAGCAGGTGCTTGGTAAGGAAGCTGGCCGTTACCATTCTTACCCGGTTATGCATGTACCCGGTTTTAATCAGCTCACGCATTCCTGCATCAACCAACGGATAGCCTGTGGTTCCTGTTTTCCAGCGCTCAAACTGCTCTTCGTCGTTTTGCCAGGAAATATTATCATACTGTGGTTTGAATGCTTTATCAACAACCTGTGGATAATGCCACAAAATCATTGCATAAAATTCGCGCCACAATAGTTCGTTGAAAAACACCTCATTGTGCTGCAGGGCCATTTTAGCAAGACCGCGTATGCTCATGGTTCCAAACCGAAGATGCACTCCCAGTCGCGATGTACCGTTGATGCCCGGGTAGTCTCGGGTTTGATGATAATCCCGGATAATTTTTTCCTTATTGTCAATCTCAGGAAAAGACAACCCTGAAGGTTTAAACCCCAGGTGGTTCAATTGGGGAAAGTCAATCCCGGGTAGAGCCAGAAAGTTTTGTATAAATTTCTCTGATGGATAATGTTTCAGTCTGGTATCAGTAAGTTCTTCTTTTGCTTTTTTGCTGTATGGGGTAAAAACCTGGTAAGGACTTCCGTCAGCTTTGAGCACATCGTCTTTGTCGAAAAGCAAATGATCGAGATAAAGATGCATGGGGATGTTGTTTTCATCCAGTAGTTTTTTCACCTCCTGATCTCTGTTAATCCCGTAAGGTTCATGATCTTTATTGCAATAAACAGCCTGAATGTGATACTCTTTGAGCAAAGATTTAAATACCTCTAAAGGGCGTCCTTTAATAATCCGCAGGCTTTTGTTGTGCTTCTCCAGCTTTTCCTGCATTTCTTTAAGGGCAGCATAAATAAATTCTACCCGGGCATCGTTGGCTGGCAGTTTGCTCGTTATATCTGTATCAAAAATAAAAAGGGGAATTACCTTTTCCTTTTCATGTAGTGCCTGAAATAGCCCCTTGTTGTCATAGAGTCGCAAATCACGGCGAAACCAGAAAATATTTACTTTTTTATTTTTACTCATCCTTAATGGGTTTACTTTAGCAAACAAACCGGAAGCCATTTGGTTTGCATTTGGCAAAAGCTAATGCTAGTTTCGGCAAAATGATTATTTTCTGCCAGCGGAAATATGTGGATATTTCTGTGAAAATATTGTTACAAAGTGTTGTGTTTTTTAAGCATTCCCTTTAAATATAATTGCTTTATGCACATTGATTACATAGGCAGGTGAGTGCTGAATACAGGTGTTTACAGCAATTTGAAACCAGGGAGTTATACAGTAGCGGAAAACCGGCGCTCAGGCAGAGTTTTTGCAGTATAACACCTTTGATACAAGTGGGTTTCTTTATTTTTAACCTTACCTTAGCTACCTTTTGCAGTTCCCGGCTGCAAATCAAAATATTTTTCATCATGAGCAACCGTAACGAAAATGAAAAAAATATCAAGGCAAAGGTATTCCTTAGTTATGCCCTGATTCTTATATTGATTTCCTCCATCGTATTTTTTGCTTTCAATAGTTTTCAGAAACTAACTCATTCTGCCGATGCTCTTGCGCAGCCCAACCCACGCATCGGTCTGTTGCATGATATCATCATTTCTATTTACCATGCCGAGAGCAATATACGGGCCTATTCCCTCAACGAGGACGAGTCGCATCTTGACACCTATTTCACCGCCCTTTCTGATATCAATCACAGGGTAGATTCCTTGTATGTACTTGCTGAAAGTGATGCCTACTTCATTCAAACCCTGGATTCTATCAATGAGGAATTGCTGGCCAAAACCCGACTACTGGAACAGTTTATCCAAATCAGGCGACTTGACAAAAATTCGGTGTTTTATGAAAGAGCACTGGATGAAATAATACAGGTAGCTGAAGAAGAAATTAAAATAAGGGAAGTTACCCATCAAACCATTACGGACAGCATACCGGCTGACGTTGCCGAAACAGAGCACCATGAAACAAAACAGGAAACGGAAAATTTCTTTTCCAGAATAAGGGCATTCTTTTCCGGCAGCAGGGAGGAAGAGCAGAAAGAAAAAGAGAGAACGACAGATGAAAACCTGCGCGCACAGCAAATGTTGCAACAAATAAGAACCGACTCGGTGATTACCATATATCGCGATACCCAAAACCTAAAGCAGGATATCGAAAGCACCATGCTGGCGCTTATGGAAAACATGTTTGAGCAACAGCAACGCCTGGTAAGGATGGAAAACCAGATACTGATTGAGGATAAAAAGGTAATGGACAACATCTGGAAATTTATTACCCGTCTGGAAGATTATGAAAGTGCCAGCAACCTCATAGAGGCCGAAAAAGCACACGCCACCGTGAAGAGTACAACACGCAAAATATTCTTTCTTATTTTGTTTTCTATCCTGGTGCTGCTTGCATTTTCGTGGTTGTTTGTAAACGATGTAAACAAAAGCAAGTATTATAAAAAACAGCTCTTGCGCGAAAAGTCAAGGGCTGAGCAATTGCTGCAGATAAAGCAGAGGTTTATGGCCAATATAAGTCATGAAATCCGCACCCCTCTCAATAGTATTATAGGTTTTTCGCGTCAACTGGAAAAAATAGTGCCTGACCAAAAGCCCCAAAAATACATTGAAGCTGTGAATCAATCTTCAGTGCATTTGCTGGAAATTGTAAACGATATACTGGATTTTTCCAAAATAGAAGCCGGTAAAATCAAGCTTGAAATTATTCCCTTTAATATCAGAGAAGTTGCCGAAGAGGTATATAATACGCTCTCTGTGATTGCCACGGAGAAGGATCTTGCCTTTGACATTGACACCTCTGGCTTGAAGATCCCTATGGTAATGGGCGATCCTTTGCGCATCAAACAAGTCTTAATCAATATTGCCGGTAATGCCATCAAGTTTACAGAAAAGGGCTCCGTAAAGATTGATATCTCCGATTATGTAAATGAAAAGAATGCCGACATCAGTCATGTTAAAATGCGCGTAAGTGATACCGGGATTGGTATTTCTGCTTTGGAGCAGGAACAGATTTTTGAAGAATTTGCCCAGATTGACAGCCGTGCTGCCCGCAAACATGGTGGAACAGGGCTGGGGCTTTCCATCAGTAAAAAGCTCACCCGATTGATGAACGGATCCATAGAGGTTTTCAGCAAGCCTTCAGAAGGTTCAACTTTCACCGTGCACCTGCCTCTGGCCTTAGCGGGCAAACCCATTCCGGAGAAGGTTCAACCCCCTTTGCCGCTGCCTGCGAAGCTGCGGGCCCGGCTCTTGCTGGTTGACGACGACAGGTTGAATCGCCTGCTGGTGCAATCCATTCTTGAGTCGGTGGAAGGCATAATTGTAAACGAAGCAGAAAGCGCCAAAGAAGCCCTGGCTATCCTGGAAAAACAAAAGTTTGACCTTATCATTACAGATATTCAGATGCCGGAAATGACCGGGATTGAAATGATTAGAAAGCTGAAAGAAAAACCTGGAACCCTGAATCAAACAACCCCTGTATTGGCCTGCACTGCCGATATTACCCCTGAAACAATTCGGGAAGTAAGAGAAGCGGGTATTGCTGATTACCTGCTTAAGCCTTTTGACGAAACGGGCCTGATGAAAAAACTGAGGAAGTTACTTGCTGGTAAACCCGAATCAGGAACGCACACTGAAAACCGCAGGGAAAAATACCCGGGAGGAAAGCTTGTAAAGCCTTCCTCTGCTGCTCATATAAAATCTTATGACCTGCAGGGATTATTATCTTTTACAGGAGATAAACCTGATGCTTTGGTTTCTGTTATGGATGTCTTTATTGCCGATACTTCAGCCAATATTGAAAAGCTTGAAAACAGCCTTGTAAGCAAGGATTTTGACACCATCTACCGCGTATCACACAAGATGTCAAATATGTTCGGGTTGCTGAAGGCACAGCCGATAATTCTGCACCTGCAGAGGCTAAATCGCATTGGTAGCGCAAAAGTTTCAGAAAAAGAAATCTGCGAAAGTACAGCACAAATTATTGAGCTGGGCAAAGTCTTTATTGTTGAGCTGAGTAAAGATATACAAGAGATCAGGTCGGAAATGAGCAAGGTGCCCCAGAATTAATCCAGCGAGATATTATATTGCTTTAGCTTATTATACAAGGTGCGGCGATCGATGTTAAGCATTTTGGCTGCTTTGGTCTTGTTGTACCGGGCTTTTTGCAGCGTGTTGAGTATAATCTCTTTTTCGGTCTTTGCAGCCTGGGTTTTCAGGAAGTTATCATCTTCGGCCGGTGCAGGCACTTCTTCCGGTGCAACAGCAGGAAAGGCTATTTCCTGGGGTAGACCTGTCTTATCCAGCACTTTGCCTTTGGACAGCAGTACTGCACGTTTTATAACATTTTTTACTTCCCTGATATTGCCCGGCCACGAATAGCTTTCCAGCACGTTCATAAGGTCGTCAGGTATGTTTTCCACATCCCTGTTGAGTTCCTGATTGGCTTTTTTTAGAAAATATTTTACAAAAAGGCGGATGTCGTCTTTTCTCTCCCTGAGTGGGGGCACCATGATGCTGAACTCATTGAGGCGGTGGTAGAGGTCTTCGCGGAAATTGCCGTTTTTTACCGAGTCAATAAGGTCTTCGTTGGTGGCAGCAATAATCCTTACATTTACCGGAACGTCCTTGTTGCTTCCAATTTTTCTTATTTGCCTTTCCTGTATGGCTCGCAGAAGTTTTATCTGAACCTCGTAAGAAAGGTTGCCTATTTCATCCAGAAACAGGGTGCCATTGTTGGCAGCTTCAAACTGTCCTGTTTTATCCTGTATAGCACCCGTAAATGATCCTTTGATATGGCCAAAGAACTCGCTACCGGCCAGCTCTTTGGAGAGTGCACCGCAATCTACAGCAACAAAGGTTTTTTTGCTTCGCTGACTATTCTGATGAATCTTTCTGGCGATATATTCTTTCCCTGTGCCACTTTCGCCCTGTATAATTACGGATATATCAGTGGCTGCCACCAGGTTGATGTGTTCATGGATAAGCCTGGATGCTTTGCTGGTGGCTTCCATGTAATCTTCTACGGGAATACTCTTGCCTGCCGTGGGTTTATCCTTCTTTCCACCATTGCCGGCAGGTTCTTCACTTATTTTCTTTAACCCGCTGTGAATATGGCTCATAAGCTCGTCGGGGTTCACAGGCTTGGCAATATATTCGTAGGCGCCATATTTTATTGCACTCACGGCCATGCGTATATCTGCGTAGGCAGTCATTAAAATTACCAGTGCATGGGGTGTTTTTTCCTTTATGGCTTTCAGTAGCTCAATACCGTTTTTATCGGGCAGGCGATAATCGGTAAGAATAACATCGTAGGAGTTGGCCGAAATTTTCTCTGTTGCTTTTTGTGCCGAACTGGCTTCATCTACTTCAAATCCCTGTCGTGTAAGAAAAGTTCTCAGCGTAATGGAAAAACTTACATCATCATCAACAATAAGTATTTTTTGCATCGGATAGTATTTGAAGGATTATGACGAATAATTGCTGCTTTGTCAGATGCAAATATAAATGTTATTATTGAAGTTCTTTCCAAAGGAGCTTCTGTAAACAATAAAAAAGAGGCTGCCTTTTGGGAAGGCAACCTCAGGGAAAACAAAACAAAGGAAAGGGTCATAAATATCAATCAACACTTACCACAAGGTATCTTGTGTTGCTCCAGAATTTTTCTGGGTTTTCAATTACTATCTGGGATATATCTTCTTCATTGGTTTCAATGATGTAACTTTCGACAGGGTGGGGGCTTACCAGTTTAAGTTTGGAGGCGGGTATCATAACTTTCTCAACCTGTGTAATATCCAGGCGGGTAAAATAATCTTTGCTCGCATTGGAGTTTACAACTGAGGTACGTCCTAATCCGAGTATTCCTCCCTGCCTGTCAATAATTTCCTGTTCCTGCAGTTCGCGTCTTGTACCAAAAACATAGTAGGCTGTATTTAACTGCTCTACTTTTTCTTCTATCACTTTCAGCTTTTCGGTATTCTCTTCCTCCAGCTTATCAATGGTTGCGGCGAGCGATTCATTGGAAAGATTAAGCTCATGGATATTTTTTCTCATGGCAATAATCTCGGTGTTTCTATCCTCGATATCGCTGGTCAGGCTTGCCACGATGTTTTCAAATTCTTCAATTTTTACATTGGAATCGCGAATCTGGCGGTTTAGTGTTGCCAGTCTTCTGCGGTTGTCTTCCATAAGATTGCTGATAAGCTCCAGATCGGTTTCAATTTGCTCACGCACGTCTTCGCCTATTTGTTCACGGTCGCGGGTTTCTTCGGTGATAAGGTTCTGACGCACCTTGATTTCCCTCAGGTTGTCCCTGATTTGGGCCATTGATTCAAAGAATTCACTCAGACTGGCATCTTTATCTTCTGCCTTCTGACGCAGCATCTCGTTTTCTTCTGACAGAGTGGCTATCTCTGCTTCCAGCTCTTTCTGGTTGCAGGAGGTCATAATGACTGCTACCAGGGCTATTACCGATAATTTCACGAAAAGTTTCATAGTCTATGTTTTTTATGGTTTTACAAATCCTATGTATGAAGAATTGTGCCAGATACTCATATATGCTTTGTGGGAATTGTAAATATCACAATATCAGTATTGTATGCGGTTTGTGTTGCTGCTTTGGGATTAGTGTTCCAGCTTGAATTCGTGAAAAAATCTTCTCACACTGTACTGATTATGTGAATATTTATGTGTTTGTAATCATTGTTGTCCGTGTTATTACGAGATGCTTCGCTGCGCTCAGCATGACGCGCGCTTTGAGAGAGATAGGGCGTAGAGTGGTTGGTTGGGGGCGGAGCCCCAACCAACCACTCTACGCCCCACGTTTATCTATCGTAACAGCCTGTTATTCTGATTGTAACACAGTGAAGCGAAGAACCCCGTAACTATAAAAATGATTTTATCGGATACTAACGGTTCGTAATGAGAATTTTGCAAATATCTTTTGCTGTTTTTACTTTTTATTTTCTTGGTACCCCAGGTTGGGCCTTAATAGCTTCTCCGCGGTTTCTGCACTGATATTTTTCCTTTGTGCATAGAGCAAAACCTGTTCGCGGGAGATTTTTCTTAAATCGAAATAGCGAGCCCTGGGGTGGGCAAAGTACCATCCTGAGACACTGGCCCCGGGCTGCATGCTGTAGCCTTCTGTGAGTGTCGTGCCGGTGTTTTTCTCTGCTTGCAATAAATCAAATAGCTTGCGTTTTTCCGTGTGTTCGGGGCATGCCGGATATCCGCAAGCAGGGCGAATACCCTCATAGCGTTCTTTGAGCAAGTCTGGCAGGTTCAATGATTCACTATTGGAATAGCCCCAGATTTCCTTACGTACTTTTTCATGCAGCAGCTCTGCGAAAGCTTCTGCCAGGCGGTCGGCAAGCATCTTGGCCATGATGCTGTTATAGTCGTCACGATTGCTCTTAAAAGTTTCTGCTGCTTCATCAGCCCCGTGAATGCTTACCACAAAAGCACCCAGGTAATCGGTAACCCCACTTTCGAGGGGTGCAATATAATCTGCCAGGCTGAGATTGATTTTGCCGGGTTCTTCCATTATTTCCTGTATACGCAGGAAGTTAAATCTTGAGATTTCGCTCGTTCGTTGTGCATCGCTATACACGATAACATCTTCGTTGTGACTGTTAGCAGGAAAAATGGCAGCTGCTCCCATGGCTTTGAGCGCACCGGAGGAAATAAGGCTTTCAAGCAAAGTATTGGCGTCTCTGAAAAGTATTTGAGCTTCCTGCCCTTTTACCGGGTCGTCAAAAATAGCAGGGTATTTTCCTTTGATTTCCCAGCCATAAAAGAAAAAGGTCCAGTCGATATACTTTGCGATTTCTTCCAGAGAGTAATCATCGAATACCTGAATGCCCTTTAGGTTGGGTTCGTGCAGGCATGCCTGAGCATGCTCCCACTGAAACCTGTTGTTGCGTGCCTGCTCCAGGGTAAGGAAGCGTTTGGCCGAACTTCTAAGGTTATACTCATCCACCACATTCAGGTAGTCCTCGCGGGTTTGTGCGAGGAACTTGTTTTTTTTCCCCGAAACCAGCTCCTTGCATATCCCTGCTGCCCTGGACGCATCTTTTACGTGGATGACTCCGTTGCTGTATTCCGGAGAAATTTTTACCGCCGTATGTAGTATGCTCGTGGTAGCCCCGCCAATAAGCAGAGGAATACTGAAGTTTTGTTTTTGCATTTCACGGGCCACGTGCGACATTTCTTCCAGGGATGGGGTAATGAGCCCGCTCAGACCAATAATGTCCACGTTTTGCTCCCGGGCAGTTTGTAAAATCTTTTCACAAGGTACCATTACACCCAGGTCGATTATCTCGAAACCGTTGCAGGCAAGCACCACACCCACAATGTTTTTCCCTATATCATGTACATCGCCTTTTACTGTGGCCAGCAAAACCTTTCCTGCCCCGGAAATATCTCCATGCAATTTTTTCTCATCTTCTATGAAAGGGGTAAGGTAAGCCACGGCTTTTTTCATTACCCTGGCACTTTTAACCACCTGTGGCAGAAACATTTTCCCTTCGCCAAAAAGGTTCCCCACCCTGTTCATCCCTTCCATCAAGGGACCTTCAATTACATCGAGGGCTTTGGCCATCTGCTGGCGCACTTCTTCGGTATCAGATTCGATAAACTCGTCTTTGCCCTTTACCAGGGCATGAGAAAGTCTTTCTTTTACAGGCAGCTGTCGCCAGGCATCCTGGTTTTTTTCTTCCTTTCTGTTTTCCTGCTGGTCTTTTACCTTTTCGGCATAGGCCAGCAATCGCTCTGTAGCGTCGTTTCGGCGGTTGAGAATTACATCTTCTACCAGCCTCAAAAGCTCGGCGGGTATCTCGTCGTATATCTGGAGAAGGCTGGGATTTACTATGCCCATGTCCATTCCGGCCCGCGTGGCATGATATAAAAATGCTGAATGTAAGGCTTCGCGGATGATATTGTTGCCACGAAAAGAAAAGGAAAGATTGCTGACACCCCCGCTGATATGCACACCCGGAAAGTTTTCGCGTATCCAGCGGCAGGCGCGGATGTAGTCAAGTGCATAGGTGTTGTGCTCGGATATACCGGTGGCTATGGCCAGTATGTTGGGGTCGAAAATGATATTGCAGACGCGTGTATCGGCCTTTTCAGTAAGGATATGGTAGGCCCTTTGGGCGATTTCTATTTTTCTCTCAAAAGTATCTGCCTGCCCTTTCTCATCAAAAAGCATTACCACCACTGCAGCACCATAGTTTTTTATTTTGATGGCTTGCCGTATAAACTCCGCTTCGCCCTCTTTCAGACTGATGGAATTGACAATACTTTTTCCCTGTACACATTTAAGACCGGCTTCCAGCACCCTGAAGTCAGAAGAATCAATCATTACAGGAACTCTTGCTACCTCAGGGTCGGCAGCTAAATGGTTAAGGAAGCGTGTCATGGAAGAGGGGCCATCTGTCATGGCATCGTCCATACAAATATCAATAATTTGCGCTCCGTTTTCCACCTGCTCCAGGGCAACGGCCACGGCTTGTTCGTACTTTTCTTCTCTTATCAGACGGGCAAATCGGGCGGAACCTGCCACGTTGGTACGTTCTCCGATATTAATAAAATTGGCGTCAGGCCTAATTTCCAGATGCTCCAGACCGCTGAGCAGGGTATGTGGTGAGGGCTGGGGGACCGACCTTGGTGAATACCTTCGGGCGGTTTCTGCAATTTTTTGTATGTGCTCGGGGGTAGTACCGCAGCATCCACCAATGATGTTTACCAGATTATCTTCCATGAAGTCAGCTGCCAGGGCTGCCATTTGCTCTGCCGACTGGTCGTACTCACCGAACTGGTTGGGCAAGCCCGCGTTGGGGTGGGCGCTTACGGCAAAAGGAGCAATTCGGCTGAGGATTTCCAGGTAGGGCTTGAGTTGCTCGGCACCCAGGGCACAATTGAAGCCAATGCTCAGCAAGTCTGCATGAGATACCGAAGCAAGGAAGGCTTCTGTAGTTTGCCCCGAAAGGGTGCGTCCGCTGGCATCGGTAATGGTGCCTGATACCATGACGGGTATTTTTTGTTTCGTTTGCCCGCAATATTCATGTATGGCCATGAGTGCTGCCTTGGCATTGAGGGTGTCAAAAACCGTTTCCACCAGCAGGATATGCGCACCGCCATCCATCAA
>SLOR01000369.1 GCA_007132395.1 Bacteroidales bacterium | reverse complement strand
TTTTGATTATGTAATACTGGCACCCAAAGAACCCTATTTCTTAACCAACCGGCTTTTCTGCTCCATGGCAGAGAAATTGTCTATGCCGGCTTTGTGCATCAACAAAAATCCTGTTCAGATCATCAATATTGAACTGGCCGGGCAGTTCAAAACCCACATAATGGTATCTCTCATTGCCGGGTTGATAGTGGCATTCCCCTATATTATTTACGAATTCTGGCGCTTTATAAAACCTGCCCTGCATCCAAGAGAAAAAGACAACAGTAGGGGGGCTGTGTTTATTATGTCCTTTTTGTTTCTGTCCGGGGTGTGTTTCAGCTATTTCCTTATAGCACCGCTAACCATCAACTTTTTGGGATCGTACCAGGTAAGCAGCATGGTAGCCAACCAGATTGCCCTGCGTTCTTATATTACTACCGTAACCATGGTAACATTTGCCACGGGGCTGGTATTTGAACTACCGGTAATCGTATACTTCCTCAGCAGGGTAGGCGTGCTTACCCCCGCTTTTATGAGAAAAAACAGGAAAGTGGCTTTCATACTTATCATTGCCCTGGCGGCCATTATAACGCCCCCTGATGTTTTCAGCCAGGTGCTGGTGGGCATCCCCCTGTATGTACTTTATGAGATTTCCATCAGGGTTTCTGCACGGGTAAACCGGCAACAGGAAGAAAAAGCCTAATACATTTTTGCTGACCGTGAAATAATATCGGCGGCCTGCAGAACCTTTAAGCGCAGGTTTTCGGGCAGGTCGGGATTTTCATCAAGGAAAAAAACTACTTTTTGTGCAACTTTTGTATCATTATAGTTTTGCAGGGTAGCCCCAAGCCAGTTCTGGGGAAAGAAAATATCGCCCGTGCGCTGTATCTCCTCAAGCAGCTGCAAACTCCTATCTATATAATCCATGCCTTGTTGCGGATGCAGAGGGTGATGAAGAAAATACAATGCCTCCAGGACCCAGGGTTCGGGGTTGCGGTTTTCGGCTTGTAAAAGTTTTTCAAAAAAAGCATCGCGCTGTTGTTTGTCAGGCGATATGGCAGGCAACATGAACCGCAGCCTCCTTTGCCGGTCAGGATTATCAAGGCGAGCCAGTTCCATTTCGGGCAAATGCGCGTTTTCGGCCGAACGCATGGCTGCTTCCAGGGCCAGCTGAGTTCTGTTTTGCTCAGAAATACTGAAGCCCCTGGGAATATCCTTTCCCTCGTAAAGCCTTTGCATCATGAAGGCACTATCTTTATTGCGGGCCAGCTTCATCCATGCCTCGAAAAACATCTCGCGGGAGGAGTTTTCTTCATTTTCCAGCTTACTCCACAGAAGCTTTTCTGCCGCATAATAGAGCTTTGAATTGAACTCATAGTCGAGAAAATTTATCAACACTACCTGCAGGTTATTCAGCAGATACGACTGAATGTGCTGATTGTTTTCCAGTGCAATGGCCATAAAGAGGAAGCGGGCATAGGTAAGGGCATCAATGGCATGATGCAGAAAATTTTGGTGCATATTCACCAGTAAGGCAGCCCTAAGATTGATATCTTTTATGTTTTCAAGGTGATGCAATCCAAATTCAATATCAACGGGCTGCATGGCAAAAATACCGTATCCCATCCCTCCCCCATTGAGCACAACAGATTTAGGCATCCCATAACGGCTATCCAGTTCAGCAATTACAAGCTCGTTGTCGAGCCATATTTCCTGAAAAATTATAGTATCGGAAAAAATCATTGCAGCCGAAAGGTATTGTGCCGGAAAATCATTTACCCCCTCGGGCTGTTCTGTAAAAACTGCAATGCTTGGATTTTTGTTTTCCTGCTGGTTCTGCATTACATAGGAAATTACCGGCATCCCCTTGCCATACACCCATGCATCGCTCCATTGAGAAATATTTCGCTCTGAATTTTTGTCAAATATGGTTACAAGATCAATCCAGTCGGCGTTATCATGAGCATAAGTGGTAAGGTATTCCCTTACAGCGGTGCGGAAACTCATCTCTCCCATGATTTTTTCCAGCTGCTCAAAAATAATGGGGGCCTTGTTATAAATTACCGGACCGTAAAGGGTACCTGCCATCTTCATGTTGGAGAGTTGCTGTTTGATGGGGTGGGTGCCCGGACTGCGATCTATGGAATACGCTCTGGGGTAATGGGCCATTACAAACTGCAGCTGGTGATTGACATCGGGAAACTGCCCGGCAACAATTTTGTCGGCCATAAATCCGGCAAACACTTCTTTTAGCCATACATCATCAAACCACTGCATGGTAACCAGGTTGCCAAACCACATGTGGGCTGTTTCGTGGGCAATTAGCGAGGCTTTGCTTAATCTGCGGGTTAAGGGAGCATTTTCATCCAGCAGCAGGCGGGTATCTCTGTACCAGATGGCCCCGGGATGTTCCATACCACTGTACTGAAATCCAGGCAGTATGGCCAGGTCAAACTTCTCATAGGGAAAAGCGATGCCCGTATAATCCTCCATCCATTGCAGGGAATGAAAGTGCTGCTCAAAAATAGTAGGTAGGTTCCTGTTAAGGCTCTCTTTGTCGGTTTCACGATGATAAATATGAATACTAAGTTCGTCGCGGGTTTGAGTTTCCACACTAAACGCTCCTGCGGTAAATGCAAACAGGTAGGTGCTGATGGGTTTCTGGCAGGAAAAAAGCATTTGCCGGGTTTGCTCACCCTCCTTATCATCCAGCAAGGGGCCATTGCTCAATGCCGTCCAGTGTAGTGGTACTTCGAGCTGAAGGTCAAAACTGGCTTTGATATCCGGCTGGTCGAAGCAAGGGAAGGCAGTAGAAGCCCTGTCGGGCACAAACAGGGTATACATAAAATCTTCCGAACGGTTCATGGCCTGATCGGAAGCCGTAAAATCAACTTCCACAATATTATTTTGCCTTGGAATCAGGCCATTGGCGTCCAGGTAAATATGTCCGCTCATCACCTTGTAGGATACGGTATCTCCATTAAGCTTCACACTGTGTACGGCATCTTCCCCGGGTTGAAAATCCAGTATAACACCATGCTGTGCCTTAAGGGGTTTAAAGTGTATACGTACACTGCCTTTAATCTTTTCCTGCTGTGTGGCCGGTATATGAAAGGTTAAATCATAATGCACATCGTAAATATGCCTTGCCCTGTAAACAGCCAGTTCTTTTGACACCCCCTCATGATAAAAACTGCGTAAGGAACGCTTACAGGAGGTTGGCAGCAGCAGCAATAGCGCCAATAAAATAATCAGCAGAGAAACGCGATAGTAAGAAAATATCATGGAACATTTTTTTAGTTGCTACATATACAATAAAGCTCAATAGCACGACAAAGGTAATTTTTCTTTAAAATACTTTTACCAACAATCTTGTTAAAACACACCAACATCGCCTTTGCTGAATAACTGGCATAGAGACTCCACCGGTTACTCAATAAAAAAAACCCAAGGTCAAATAGACAGGAATTTATTACCTTTCGGCTTCAAAATAACCAAACCCATGCGATATCTGAAAATCTGCTTTTTATTGTTTATCACAGGGCCCTTCGTGTATGCAACGGATGACCCTGCAGGCAGCCATGAGGAAGAGATGAAACAGTTTCAACAGAGGCGTAACAGGGTTGAGCAGGTACTGATACACCTGGAGAATATTCCGGGAGGCAGCACTGTTTATCCTGGATCTAACGGGTTGATTGAACTGGAAAGACGAAGATTCCGCAGCAGTGCAAAAACACTGGATGCCATGGCCAGCTTTTATAATGTGCGCGCCAATACCGGATACACCGTAAAAGGGTACCACCAGAGTCCCAGCCAGGCATTCGAACAGCCCATGGAACTTTGGGGCATATGGAATAATATTGAAATCAGTGAGCAGCAGAACGAACATACCTTTGTTCGCAACATGCCCTATATCATTGATGTACAACCTATTTATACACAAAACCGCCTTAACAATCCTGCCCTGATTAAAGGTGAAGAAGTGCTGTTTAATATTGTAATCCACAACCCTGCGCACCAGGATTTTAAAGCACGCGTGGTGCTGCTTTTGAAGAACAAAACTTCAGGAAAAATAAAACGACTGGAAAGAGACGTGATACTTGCCGCACGTGGCTACCGCGAATCAGCCTCTCTGTATTATGTGGCAGAAGAGCCCGGCGAATACCATATGGCTGCCGGAATATTCATAAAACAACGCATTAACCAGTGGACCGATTGCTGGGACTGGTCAGAAAACCCCATGATTTTTGTTACCAATGAGCATCGCACCCTTGAATTTGCCGGTTACCGATGGGATGTAAAATCCGGATTTGGCAACCCAGGTGCTAACTTATGGTCAAACGACACCAGTAATGTATGGGTAGATGACAGAGGCCGCCTGCACCTGAGCCTTAAACAAAAAGCCAACGAAAGATGGTACGCCACCGAGGTAATATCGAAGCAAACCTTTGGCTATGGCACCTATACCTTTTTTATAGACGCCGAACCTTTCTACTACGACCCCCACGTGGTGGCAGGAATTTTTCTCTACCGCGACGAGGCAAATGAAATAGATATTGAATTCAGCCGCTGGGGCGACAAGGACAATTACCAGTTTGGCAACTACGTGATACAGCCGGCCGAAAGACCCGGCAACCAATTTCGATTCCCCATTATTACCAGCGGTAGCTTCACTACCCATCGTATTGTATGGAAGCCCAACGAGGTGCATTTCAGTAGCTGGCACGGCCACTACCCCGACCCACCGGAAGACAGAATTATTGCCCAATGGCATTACACGGGCAGATATATCCCCAACCCCACCGGCTTGCATCTGTTCTTCAACCTTTGGCTTTTCAGGGGTATTCCTCCAAAAGAAGCCAAAGACGAAAAGCTTATCATCAATCACTTTACCTATTTTCCCCTTACCGATGAATAGTGCCTGTTGCTTTACTCTTTAATTAAATATCGGAGAAGCTTCTTCCCTGTTTTGTTCTTGTGTTTTTGTATCTTTAAAATGCTAAATTTATAGTTAATAATTAATTATCCTTAAAAACAAATGAACTGGATGCCGAAGAATGCCGCCAATGGCACATACCAAGGTCAACGATAAACAATATCACAGATTAATGGTTTACATATAACTACGCTAATCTGTTTCAATTTTACACAATCAAATCCAATAACCTAAAACCCTAAAATATTATGAAGACAGACCTGGACATTGCAAAAGAATCAACCATGCGCCCCATTACGGAAATTGCAGCCAAGTTAGGTATTGAGGAAAGCGACTTGCACATGTATGGAAGACACATTGCAAAACTTCCACTCAAGCTCATTGATGAAAAAAAAGTAAAAAACAAGAAGCTGGTGCTGGTTACTGCTATTACCCCCACCCCTGCCGGTGAAGGTAAAACTACCACCAGCATCGGGCTTACCGAAGGATTGAACAAATTAGGAGTTAAAGCCACGGTAGTTATACGTGAGCCCTCACTGGGCCCGGTTTTCGGCATTAAAGGGGGTGCTGCCGGAGGGGGCTACTCACAGGTTCTCCCCATGGAAGACATCAACCTGCATTTCACCGGCGACATGGCAGCTGTAGAAAAAGCTCATAACTTGCTTGCCGCACTCATTGACAACCACCTGCAAAGCCGCAACAACTCCCTGAACCTCGACCCGCGCAAAATTATCTGGAAAAGGGTAATGGATATGAATGAAAGAGCGCTACGCGATGTTATTATAGGAATGGGCGGCCCCAAGCAGGGAATCCCACGTGAAACAGGATTTGACATTACCGCGGCATCGGAAGTTATGGCAGCACTGTGCCTGGCCAAAGACATTGAAGATCTGAAAGAAAAATTCGGCAATATCCTGGTGGGATATACCTACGATGATGAGCCGGTTTTTGCAAAAGATTTCAACGCACAGGGAGCCATGGCAGCGCTGATGAAATATGCCATTATGCCCAACCTGGTTCAAACCATCGAGGGCAACCCCGCCATTATTCATGGAGGACCCTTTGCCAACATTGCCCAGGGCACCAACACCCTTATCGCTACCAAGATGGGCCTCTCTCTGTCAGACTATGTGGTAACAGAAGCAGGTTTTGCCTCGGAGCTGGGTGCTGAGAAATTCCTCGACATCAAATGTCAGTACGGTGGGCTTATGCCCAATGCGGCGGTAATTGTTGCCACCATCCGTGCCCTCAAATACCACGGTGGAGCTAAGCTGGCAAGCCTTAAAGAACCCAACCCCAGCGCACTGGAAAAGGGATTGCCTAACCTGGAAAAACATATTGAAAATATCCGCCACTTCAATATTGAACCCGTGGTGGCCATCAACAAATTTGCCACCGACTCAGAAGAAGAAATCAGGCTGATTAAAGAAAAATGTGAAGAACTTGGTGTGCGCGTAGCCCTGGCAGAAGGATGGGAAAAAGGTGGCGAAGGAACCCTTGAGTTGGCAAAAATGGTAAAAGAAGCTGCCGAAGCATGCACCACATGCTTTAAGCCCCTTTATGATTTCAACTGGGACATTGAAAAGAAACTGCACACCATCGCCACCAAGCTTTACGGTGCCGATCACGTGGAGTACACGGTAAAAGCGAAACAGCAAATGGCCATGTTTGAAAAAATCGGCCTCGACAAGCTGCCCGTATGTGTGGCAAAAACGCAGAAATCACTCTCTGACGATCAATACAAACTGGGCCGGCCAAAGGATTTCACAGTAAAGATCCGTGAGTTTGAGGTAGCCGCAGGGGCAGGGTTCCTTATCCCCATCGCGGGTACTATCATGAGGATGCCCGGCTTGCCCTCCATGCCATCGGCAGAGAAAATTGATATCGACAACGATGGAAACATCACCGGACTTTTCTAAAAAGAAGCCCGGTGATTAACCTCATTTAACTATTTAAAAGAGGCTGTCTCAAAAGTTTGTTATTAACCGGACGCTGAGCCTGTCGAAGCGGGTACCTGATTAATATGCAGGTGTCGTTTTGACAGGCTCAACGACCAAAATAGCGTTTTGAGTCAGCCTCTTTTTTTACACCATGGCAATACAACGCGGCAGGTGTCAGTTGTACCTTTATCATAATTCTATGTAAGAAACATTAAATTAGCACTACAAAAACATATAACGATTTAACTCTTGAAATTCTCTCCGCTACTCATAGGCTTTGTTTTGCTGTGGCAGAACCTGGTGGCTGCCCCTCCCCTGCCGGAGAGAAACTATTTTATTGCAGCATCCCCATCGCACCAGCAGCTGGACAGCCTGAGTATTATTGCTGAAAGTTTTGCTATTAATGACCCCGAAGGCAACCCCCTTGACCGGGCATTTTACGAGATAGATTTCATTCGTGCTTCCATTCAACTAAGGCTTCCGGAGTTCTGGCAAAACGATTCCCTGGAGGTACGCTACCGTGTATGGCCGGTAAATTTTGCCAGCCCCGTGTTTGTGCGCGACACTTCACTCATACGGCTGCCGGGCCCTGGAGAGGATCCTCTTACTGTTGCCGTTTCCCCAACCTTCCCCGAGCAGGGCTTGCTGCGGTTCGAAGGGCTGCAAAGCTCAGGCAGCATTACCCGCGGGCTTACTATGGGAAACCGCCAGGATGCTACCCTCAACTCATCCATGAACCTGCAGCTCAGCGGAAAACTTACAGATGACATCGAAATCCTTGCCGTAATCTCCGACCAGAATATCCCGTTCCAGCCTGAAGGCACCACCCAGCAGATCCAGGATTTCGACAGGGTTTTTATCCAGCTTTCAGGGGCAGGAGCCACCCTTACGGCGGGAGACTTCGAAATTGAAAGACCCCACGGACATTTCATGAACATTAACCGCAAAGCAAGGGGTGCCTCCTTTGCCTGGGAAAGCCCCGCAGAAGACTCTCTGCTGCCGGGCGGGGGAGCAGTACACACCCTCACGGCCGCGGCCATCTCCAGGGGGAAATATGCCCGCAATGCCATAGCTGGAATGGAAGGCAACCAGGGCCCCTACAGGCTAAGAGGGAATGACAACGAGAATTTTATCATCGTGATGGCTGGTACAGAAAGGGTTTTCGTTGATGGTGTGCTACTCACAAGAGGCACCGAAAATGATTATATCATTGACTACAACATGGCCGAAATTACCTTTATGCCCTCACGCACTATCACCCGCGACAGTCGCATTGTAGTGGAGTTTGAATATGCCGAACGCAACTATGCCCGATCCATGGTATACACTGCCAATCAGCTGGATTATGAGAGGGGCTCCTTAAGGTTTAATTTTTTCAGCGAGCAGGATCACCGCAACCAACCCCTGTTTCAGGATATCAGCGATGAAAGAAAGACCCTGATGGCCGCCGTGGGCGACAGCATCCACCGGGCCTTTGACTGGAACCTCGACAGCACTGGATTTAAAAATGACCGGGTAATGTACCGACTCACTGACACCCTGGGCTTCGATACTGTATTTGTGTATTCCACAGACCCGCAGCATGCCGTCTATCAACTGGGATTTACCTATGTGGGAGAAGGAAACGGCAACTACAGACAAGCCACCACGGCTGCCAACGGTAGGGTGTACCAGTGGGTAGCGCCCATTAACGGAGTTCCCCAGGGCTCGCACGAGCCCATCATTTTGCTGGTAACTCCCAAGAAGCACCAGATGCTAACCCTGGGAGGCGATATTGTCCTGGCCCGCAACACCACCCTTTTGGCCGAATATGCTTTTACCAATAGAGATATAAACCTGTTTTCCGACCTACACAAGGAAAACAACATTGGACATGCCCTGCAGCTTGGGCTGAAAAACACCTTTAAAGGCAGACCGGAACAGGATACCACCTGGACTTTTACCACCGAATTGCATTATGAAGTTACCGACCGAAACTTCACGGCTCCTGAGCGCTACAGGGAGGTAGAATTTGAGCGTGACTGGAACCTGGAAGGGTTTACCACCCGCAGCAATGAACACCTGCCAGGGTTTTCATTTACCGCACAACACCCGCAGCTGGGCCGGGCACAATACAGTCTGCAGGCCATACTAAGCGACGATTACAATGCATTCAGAAACCGCATTGACAGCCGCCTGCAAGTCGGACGCAACCTGCTGGAATACAATGGAAGTCTCCTTGCCAGCTCGGGCCTGCGCGACAGCCGGTTTTACAGGCATCGTGCTGTATATACCCGCGACCTGGGTTTACTGCAGGCAGGGGTGGGCCATTGGATTGAAAACAACAGGATAGAGCAACGCGAGAGCGATGACCTCAGCCTTTCCAGCTTCTATTTTGAGGAAGCGGAAGCATTTATCAGTAACCCTGAGGCATCCGTAAATACTTACCGCATCTTTTACAGGCAGCGCAGGGATCATCTGCCACAGGCCGGCAGTTTTCAATATGCCAGCCTTGCCCATAATTATGGCATCAACTACCAGCATCGGCAAAACCCGGTCCATCGCTATGGCCTGCAGCTCAGCTACCGCGAGCTGGAAGTGTTTCACGAGAGATTTCCCGGAGAACAAAACGACAAAACCCTTAATGGAAGGATAGACCACTTTCTGCGTATGGCATCCGGTGCGGTTACCTCCAACGTGTTCTATGAGGCAGCCAGTGCCATGGAAAGAAAAAGAGAATATATGTACGTGGAAGTTCCTCACGGACAAGGGGTTTACATATGGAACGATTACAACGGTAATGGTATCATGGAGCTGGACGAGTTTGAAATTGCCCCTTTTCCCGATGAAGCTAATTTCATAAGGGTTTTTGTACCCACCGACGATTTTATCCGCACCTATCGCACAGCCATCAGCCACAGTATTACGCTGGAACCCGCAACATTGTGGCGGGAGGAAGATGGCTGGAAAGGATTGGCTTCTCGCTTTTCCAACAGACTTAATTACCGTATCGACAAGAAAAACCAGGGCGGTGCCGTGGCGGAAAACTTCAATCCCTTCTTCACATCAGTGGAGGATACCCTGCTGATAACCCTCAGCGCCTCGGTACGCAACTCCCTTTTCTTTAACAGAACACATCGTGTTTATGGCCTTGAGTGGACCGTGCAGGAAAGCAGCAACAAGAGTATTTTGAGCAATGGCTTTGAAAGCCGGGTAGTGCGCAGCCAGCAATGGCGAGCGAGGTGGAATATATCAACACGCTTTTCTTTTTTCAACAACCTGGAATACGGCCATCGCAGGAATGAATCGGAGTTTTTCTCCCGTCGCAATTACCACATCCGATATTACGAGAATGAACCCTCCCTGAGCTATCAACCGGCTCCCCATTTGCGTGTGCGGTTTTTTTACGGCTACAACCACCAGGAAAATACGGCAGGCGAAACGGGGGAAAAGGCCCGCATTCATAAAACAGGGCTGGAGACCCGGGCAAACTTCCCCGGCCGTGGCAACCTGCAGGTCCGCTACCAGATTTCAGAGATTGACT
>SLOR01000283.1 GCA_007132395.1 Bacteroidales bacterium | reverse complement strand
GGTAAAAGAAGAAGGTGGTAAGGTTTTGTTTGGCGGAACATCCTACGATTGTGAGAATCGTGCCTATTGCCATTATGTGGTTCCGGCCCTTGTGGAAGCACAAAATCACTATGAAATTGTGCAGGAAGAAACCTTTGCGCCCATACTCTATCTTATAAAGTACAAAACCATTGAAGAAGCCATTGCCCTGAACAATGGTGTTCCACAAGGCTTATCTTCATCCATCTTTACGGAAAATATACGCGAATCAGAACTTTTCCTTTCCGAAACCGGTTCCGATTGCGGTATTGCCAATGTGAATATTGGTACCTCAGGTGCCGAAATAGGCGGTGCTTTTGGTGGAGAAAAGGATACTGGTGGCGGCAGGGAATCAGGCTCCGACTCGTGGAAGAGCTATATGCGACGCCAGACCAATACTATCAACTACGGCACTGATTTGCCCCTGGCACAGGGAATAATATTTGGTTTCTAGCAGCCAATTGCATTTCTTTTTTATCGGGGCTGTTTCAAATCCTTCACAAGGTGTATGGGAAACCATTAGCGTGGATTGTTTTGTGGCATCAGGTTTTGGTGTTTACTTCCACGCCCGGTATAGGATTTTGAAACAGCTCCTTCCTTTTTGATATACCCTATGTGGATAGGGTTGTGTGCTGTCAATCCATTGTTATTTTTCGTAATTTTGTTGCTTGGCCTTCAGGCTATAGTTTAATACATTCTGTTTTTTAAATCATAATGAATCTTGGATAATCAACATAATACCCCTTACCTGAAAAAGCCATCCTGGCTTCGCATACAATTACCTTCTGCCGATGAATACAGCAAAGTAAAAGGAGTACTCAAAGAGCAGCACTTACATACCATTTGCGAAAGCGGTGCCTGCCCCAACAAGGGCGAATGCTGGAGCGCCGGGACGGCTACTTTTATGATACTGGGAGACATCTGCACGCGCAACTGCAAATTTTGCAATGTAACTACCGGAAAACCCTTTCCCGCTGATCTGTATGAACCCCAAAGAGTAGCCGAGGCTGTCGGAAAAATGAAGGTGAAGCATTGCGTGCTTACCTCTGTTGACAGAGATGACCTGCCCGATGGTGGGGCGGGAATCTGGGCCGAAACCATCAGGGCTGTAAAAGCCGCCAGCCCCCAAACAACCATAGAAGCATTAATCCCCGACTTTAAAGGGCGGAAAGTAGATGTTCAAATGGTAATTGATGCCGGGCCCGAGGTTATCAGTCACAACCTGGAAACAGTAAGAAGGCTTACCCCCCAGGTACGCACCTTTGCCAAATATGAAACCAGCCTTGAGGTGATTAAGTATATAGCATCAAAAGGGGTACGCAGCAAATCGGGCATCATGCTGGGCCTGGGAGAAACAGAAGAGGAAATACTGGAAACCATGGACGATTTGCTTGCCGTGGGTTGCGAGGTGATGACCATAGGGCAGTATCTTCAACCCACTGTCAAAAACCTGAGGGTACAGAAGTATATAAGCCCGGAAGATTTTGACCGCTACGGTAAAATCGCAATGGAAAAGGGCTTCCGGTTTGTGGAAAGTGCGCCATTGGTGCGTTCTTCCTATCATGCGGAGAAGCATCTTTAAAATGGAGAGAAGGGAGGTTAGAGGTATGAGGTATAAGGGAAAAAGGAGACCGGAGACCGGAGATTTACCGCGGAGGCAGAGAGGTGGGGAGAATGGTATTTTTAAGGCTTTCAAATCCGTCAGTTAAAACTGCCGACAATAGATAGGAGCGATTCCCGGTATCCATTGCCGCTGGCTTTAGCCAACAGATAAAATGTGCCACAAACTAAGGGCTTTAGCCCCATTTATAAAAACATGTTTGGACAAAAAAGTAACACTAGCAAAGTTGCGGATATTAATAAAATTTTATAATCAAAATTCCATGAACAAATTACTTTGTTGCCTGCTGTTGTTTTCAATGGGCGCGATATCCTGCGCTGGTTCTCCCAATCATTCTACGGAGGTTGCAGAGGAGATGAAAATTATTACTCCCGGGGCATGGCAAACTTCGGAGTACTTTCCTTTGCTGGAAGGCAAGGCATTGGGTCTGGTGGGCAATCATAGTTCGCTCATTGGTGATGTGCATCTGGCCGACTCATTGCTCAATGCAGGGTTTAACCTGGCAAAGGTCTTCAGTCCCGAGCATGGTTTTCGCGGACATGCAGCTGCGGGAGAGCATGTGCAAAGTGGTGTGGATACCCAAACCGGGCTGCCGGTAGTAAGTCTTTACGGAGCCAACAGAAGACCTACCCCGCAGCAGTTGCAGGGGCTGGATTTGATAATCTTTGACATACAGGATGTGGGTGCCCGCTTTTACACCTATATCTCCACTATGACCTACGTCATGGAAGAAGCGGCCCGTCAGGGTATTCCCATGCTTATTTTGGATCGACCCAATCCCAACGGGCATTTTGTGGATGGCCCCATTCTGGAAAGCCGGCACAGCTCCTTCGTGGGGCTGCACCCCATACCGGTAGTGCATGGCATGACAGTGGCTGAATATGCGCAAATGGTAAATGGTGAAGGCTGGTTGGCCGATGGTTTGCAGTGCGAGCTGATAATTGTTCCGGTACAGAATT
>SLOR01000239.1 GCA_007132395.1 Bacteroidales bacterium | reverse complement strand
TCCGTATTACTGATTATGCCCTCGGCAATCTGGTGCATGGGAGACAGCACGCTGGAAAAGTTTTTTTCAGGGGCCAGCAGTTTCAAATTGGACTCCGAAGGAATTTCGATATTAACACTCAGGCGATCGGCATACAGCCCGGCCTCCTGAATCAATTCGGGAGATGCGCCCGGAATGGCTTTCATGTGGATATACCCATTAAACCCATGCGTTAGGCGCAGGATGCGGGCAACAGCTGTTAATTGCTCCATGGTGTAGTCGGGATTTTTCATCACTCCCGAACTAAGAAAAAGCCCCTCGATGTAATTACGGCGGTAAAAGCTGATGGTCAAATCCACAAGCTCTTCTACAGTAAAGGCGGCCCTGGGAATATCATTGGATTTACGGTTTACACAATAAGCGCAATCGTAAATACAGGTGTTGGAAAAAAGAATTTTAAGCAGGGAGATGCAACGCCCGTCCTGGGTAAAGGAATGACACACACCCGATTTGGCAGCATTGCCCAAGCCACCGGGAGTATTGGCCCGACTGCTGCCACTGGAAGAGCAGGACACATCGTATTTGGCCGCATCGGCCAGTACTTCTATTTTTTTCAGAAGTCTTTCCCTCATAGGCAATTCCTTATCATCAGCCTTAACCTATAATTTGATTGTATAACGAACAAAATTCCATTCCATAATTTAATCAATTCTCTTATTCAACACATCATTTTCTATCATTAGTCAACAAAAAACATATTTATCCTACTATGATTTAACTCTTCCATAATTCCCGAAAATCATTAGCTTTGTCATCAACCTAAAACCCTATAAACTATCAACCATTCAACTTTTCTCAAAACCCAATCCTATGAAAAACAAAGTATTCATTCTACTTGCAACCGCTATTATTTTCGCCTCCTGCGGCCCCCGTCAGGAATCAGCAGAAGAAACGCACAGCCCGGAAATCGCCTCAGAACTCTTTACGTTCGAGCACGACTCCTTTACCTCTTTTTACAACAACCTGAAAAGCCTTTGCGGCAAATCGTTCAGTGGGAAACAGGTGTATATGCAGGAAGGTCGCGAAAGCTGGGAAGACAAAGACATGGTAATGCATGTAACAGTGTGCGAAGACGATGTCGTGCACATCCCCTTTCACATGGAAGAAGATCATTCCCGTACCTGGATGTTTTTCAATGAAGAGGGCAAACTACGCTTTCGCCACGACCACCGCCACGAAGATGGCACACCCGAAGACCTCACCATGTATGGAGGCTATGCCGACGCCACACGTGGCACTGCTTACCGCCAGGTTTTCCCTGCCGATGAGTACACCATTGATGTGCATCCCCGCTCAGTAAACAGCGAATGGGTGGTGGAACTGAAAGACGACATGGGTATATTCTGCTACAAGCTTTACAGCCATGGCGAACTACTTTTCGAAGCCCATTTTGACTTGACCAATCCTTTATAGCCCTTACAGGCTTTTACCGGATTCCCATACGCACCCCCAGGGTATAATTTACCGGCAGGCCCGGATAATAATACCTTGGGGGTGTGCTGCCAAAAGAGGGTGCATTGACAAGAATCATGGAAGCATATTTTTCATTGAAAAGATTGTTGACGCGAAAAAAAACATCCATATTCCAGCGGTTAAAACTGTCATTTTTGTAACCCAGGCTTACATCGGTGAGATGGTAGGGTTCGGTATGACGTGTGTTGGCATCGTTCATGGCCATATCCCCTACCCATCTGTAGCCCGCTGTAAAGTATAGTCCGCCGCCCAGTTCGTTATAAAGTTGTGTAAAAAAAACACGATCCGGCACTCCGGGGATTTTGTTGCCCGAGAAATCGTCTTCCAGATCTACAAAATCCTTGAAATAAAAGTGGTTCCAGGTAAAGTTGGTTCGCAGCGACAGTTCTTTCCATTGAAAAAATCCGGCACTGAAATTTTGCATTGCCACCCAGTGAATTTCCACCTCCACCCCGCGGTGCAGGGATTCTCCGGCATTACGCCCCACCCAGGCATCCTCTCCAACCCTTTCGGCAACCAGCAAATCTCTTACCTGCATGGAATATACATTCAAATCATAAAAAAAGCGGTTGTTGTTCAGGCTGCCACGGAATCCCATTTCCAGGTTCCAGCTTCTCTCGGGTTGTATTTCAGGGTTGATTTGCCCTTCGGAGGTGAGTGTTTCAGCCAGTGAAGGCGGAGAAAAACCATGACTGAGGGTAAGAAAAACCGCGTTTCGCCTCAAATACCTGTATCCGGCACTGACCCGGGGCGAAACGATCCAACCAT
>SLOR01000361.1 GCA_007132395.1 Bacteroidales bacterium | reverse complement strand
TCCGATCATTTTACTCACATCAAATACAATTTTTACGATGAGATTAAGCACTACAATTCTTGCTACATGTTTTTTATTGATTTCTGTTTCAGCTCAGTCACAATCTGTTGTATATGAATCAGGTGGTGCAGGAGCAACGGACGAGCTTTACAATGGAATACCGAATCCTGGGCCGCAGTCAAAAGCAGAGGTATATTCATATGGTGGGGCAACTCAGGTACGATGATAACTTGCAGCCTATTCGGAAAATTCTTACCCTGCAGGACGTATCCTGGCAAAAAAGTAATGAAAAACTACGCCAGGATATTGAACTTACCCGTAAAACAGCAGAAATGAAGCAACGGTTTTACGCCCGCCTGAGTCATGAAATACGCAACCCGGTGGGTGGCATAGCAGGGATAGTTCATATGCTGGAAAAGACCACCATGTCGGCTGAACAGAAAGAGCTTGTTTCTGCACTCATGTCAACTTCTGATTCCCTGTTTCACCTTGTAAATGACGTGCTGGATTACTCTAAAATTGAATCAGGCATGATGAAGGTGAGGAGTAACAAGTTTTTACTCAGCGAACAGGTAAAAGGCCTTTACACCTTTTACTCAGTGAAAGCTCTGGAAAAAAACCTGCGGTTTGAGTCTTTTATTGATCCTGCCATCCCGGACGCACTGGTGGGGGATGAGAGAAAAATTTCACAGGTAGTTTCCAATATGCTATCCAATGCCATGAAATTTACAAGTGAAGGAAGTGTGAAATTCAGGGTTTTAGCCTCTGAAATAGAAAACTCCAGGATAACACTGAAAGTGGAAGTGGAGGATACCGGACTTGGAATAAGTAAGGAAGAACAGGAATTACTCTTTCGGGAGTATTCTCAACTGGATAATAAGTTGGTAGAGCAAAATATTGGTTCCGGACTGGGGCTTACTATATGTAAACAACTGGTAGAGCTTATGGGAGGGAAAATAGGTGTGAAGAGCCGGCAGGGCAAGGGAAGCCTTTTCTGGTTTACACTGCCCCTGGAACTTGCGGAGGATGTTGCTGTACAAGCCGAAGAGCCTCATCAGAAAAAGACAATCAGGAAAGTGGATGCCTCCGTATTGCTGGTTGATGACCTGGCACTAAACCGGAAAATCCTTCACATGATGCTGAAAGAAATGGGCTGCAGAGTAACCATGGCCGAGAACGGCAAACAGGCACTGGATTTAATTCATGAAGCCAATATCAACGCATTCAATATCTTTGGAGAATTACGTTACGATATCGTTATCATGGATCATATTATGCCCGTTATGGATGGAGTAACGGCAGCACAGGAAATAAGAAAAAGGTTTAAAAATGTTCCTCCCCTGGTCTTACTTACCGCTGATGAATCTTTTGCCGAAGATGACAAGTTTCGTAAGAGTGGATTTGACGATGTACTTATTAAACCCGTTAAACCGGAGCAGTTGCAGGAAAAAGTGCTTCATTGGATAAAAGCGGATGCTGCTGAAGGACAAAAGGAAAAATTTGAAATCTATTCAAGGGAGGAAATTGATAAAAAACCCGTTGTTAATGAAAATACCCTCGAGTTGATTATCCGGCATGCAGAAGAAAACCATTTCAGGGTAGATGAGCTTTTCCGCTCTTTTATTGAAGATATGGAACTCATTTACGACCAGATACTTTCGGCAATAGAACTCAATGACTATAACGCCCTTAACCTGATTATGCTTTCTGTAAAAGGGCTTTCCGGTAATATAGGTGCCTCACAGGTACATGCTACCGCCAAGCTCATAGACCGCTGCCTGCGTAATGAGGCCTATGAGGATGCCAAGGAATTGCTGCCTCTGCTGGCAGAGAAATACAGTATTTTCAAAAACCGGATTGAAACAGAGTATATTCAAAACTTGCGCGCACCTGAAAACTCCTGAGGGCCTTGGTTTTGTCTGAATGCTCTATCCTTAATGTAACGATTATAAATTTTCAAATAGTTGAATGCTATGGGGAATTCTTTTTCCGGCATACCCGATAACAGTATTGTAGATTCTATTTCTGCCGTGTACAAACTGCAAATGCCCGACGCGATTTTTGAAAAACTCAGTGCTTTTATATACCGTGAGTTTGGAATTAAAATGCCTCCGGTAAAAAAGGTGATGCTGCAAAGCCGCCTGCAGAGAAGACTCCGGGAGTTGCAAATGAACTCCTACGAGCAGTATTGCGATTTTGTTTTCAGCAAGGAAGGCGAGGCCATGGAACTGGTACACATGATTGATGTGGTTACTACCAATAAAACTGATTTCTTTCGCGAGCCGGCCCACTTTGATTTTATGCAGCAGGTGGTATTGCCCGAATTTGTACATAAAAACAAGAAAAACCCGTTGCTGAAAATATGGAGTGCCGGTTGCTCCAGCGGCGAGGAGGTTTATACCCTGGCCATAGTGCTTTCCGAATTTGCCCGCAACCAGCAGGAGCTGGATTTTTCCATCCTGGGTACCGACATATCATCGGCAATTTTGCGCAAAGCTTTTGATGCAGTATATACAGAGAGTAGGGTAGCCAATATCCCCATGGAATTAAAAAAGAGATACTTCCTTCGCTCCAGAGACAGGGAAAAACCTTCAGTAAGGGTGGTGCCGGAGTTGAGAAAAAAGACCCATTACGCGCGATTAAACTTCATGGACGAAAACTATGATATCCGTGAAAATTTTGATGTGATATTTTGTCGTAACGTATTGATTTATTTTGACCGGGTTACCCAGCAAAATGTAATCAACAGACTTTGCCGCAGCCTCAAAACCGGTGGATATTTCTTTCTGGGTCACAGCGAGTCCATCACTTCAATGAATGTGCCTTTGGTGCAACTCAAACCCACCGTGTTTATGAAGGTTTAAACTGTGCGTCTAAACCCATTAAGAATTAATCAGGAAAGAGACCCCATGCTTTATCCTGAAAATTAAAAATCATCACACTATGCTCACCGACGACCAACTTTTACGTGAACTGGAAAAGCGCTTTACGGAGAATAAAAGCTCTCTTGCCGAATTGAAGAAACTGACCCTGCAATTGCAGGATCTCAACAAGAAGCTTGAGGATTCTGAGGCCATGAAAACCCACTTCATCTCCAATATCACTAACGAAATCATTAATCCCTTTGCCGCAATACTGGGGCTTAGCCGCAATATACTGGATGTAAAAAAGGAAGACTGGGACAAGGTGATATCCATGGTAAAACTAATCCATTCCGAAGCTTTTAACCTGGATTTTCAGCTGAAGAATATTTTTGCCGCAGCCCGCATTGAGGCCGGTGAATGGGAACCCGAAATTATGAACGTGGATGTAAGCAGGCTTATCAATTCCACGCTGGAGGCCTTTAAATATGAGGCCGATAAGAAAAACATCACACTTACATATTCTTTTGAGCTCAGCCCGGGCATACAAAAAAGCTTTTACTTTCTTTCCGACCCCGAAAAGCTCAGGATTGTGCTTTCCAACCTGGTAAGTAATGCTGTAAACTTCAGTCATAACGGAGGAGAAGTTGTGGTAAAAGCCTGGCTGGATAAGGAAAACCTTATGCTTTCTGTTACGGATTATGGGATAGGAGTGTCGGAGGAGAACAAGAAAATCATTTTTGATCGCTTCAAGAGACTCGACTCTGGTATTCATTCCCTAAATCGTGGGCATGGACTGGGGCTGTCGGTAAACAAAGCCATTATGGATTTGCTCGAGGGCAGCCTGCAATTGGAAAGCCGGCCGGGTGAAAAGACAGTTTTTACGCTCACGGTTCCTCCCTCCGGAGAAACACCCATGTCGGAATCCGGCTCGGGCGACGGTAATGAGTTTTTGTTTGATGACACCTCAGGAGAAGTGTTTTAAATAATGGGGAAAATGGAGTTGAAAACACATTACCTGTATCCTTCCACCCTTTACACAAGCAGCGAGCCCGCGCTGGTAAACACTATACTGGGTTCGTGTGTGGCCGTTTGTCTGTACGACCCGGTGTTGAAAAAGGGAGGAATCAACCACTACATGCTGCCCCTTTGGAATGGTGAGGGTCTTGCCTCTCCTAAGTTTGGCAATATCGCCATAGAAAGATTAATTGACAAACTGCTGGCCATGGGCAGCAACAAAAGAAACCTGGTGGCCAAGGTGTTTGGCGGGGGCGAAGTAATCAATACCACCATCAGTCATTTTAATATTGGCGAAAGGAATATTCTGGTTGCAAAGGAAATTTTACGTGAGCATAATATCAAAATTGCAGGGGAAAGTGTAGGAGGGAAAAACGGACGCAAAATACAGTTTAATACCCATACGGGTGCAGTGCTGCAAAAAATGATTGCCAACAATCAGACCGGTTCATAGTTAATTACCGGTCTGTGTCAGCAACGGGGGCTTGCCGAAATACAGGTAGGGTTACGATTAGGGGAGAACAATTTTTAACAACAAATGTATAAAGCGTGGAGGAAAAAATTAAGGTACTTATTGTAGATGATTCTGCCATTGTCAGGCAGGCCCTGTCAGCTGTATTCTCCTCTGATAAGGAGATAGAAGTGATAGGCACGGCTCCTGACCCTTATTACGCGGCCCAGAAAATACAAAAGGAAATTCCCCACGTGATTACCCTGGATATTGAGATGCCGCGCATGGACGGGCTTACCTTCCTGAAAAAAATAATGCAGCAACATCCAATTCCTGTGGTTATCATATCCAGCCTTACAGCTTCAGGCACAGAAACCGCCATGAAAGCCCTTGAGCTGGGTGCCGTAGAAATTATTACCAAACCTCAGCTGTCGAACCGGGAGTTTTATGAAGAATCGCGCATCAGGCTTTGTGATGTAATAAAGGCCGCTGCCGGGGCCAGGTTGAAAAAAGGACGAAGCAACAGCTCATCTTCACAAAGCATTACTATCGAGCCCAAATACTCCGCAGATGCCATACTTCCTGCAGCCTCTCTCAACAAGAGTATGATAAAAACCACCGAAATGGTTGTTGCCATTGGCGCTTCCACCGGCGGGACTGAGGCACTGAGAGAGCTTTTGGAGGTACTTCCGGCTGATTCGCCCGGCATCGTTATCGTGCAGCACATGCCCGAAATGTTTACCCGTTCATTCGCACAGCGACTCAATGAGCTGTGTCGTATTACCGTGAAGGAGGCTGTGGATGGCGAAACCGTGTTGCGGGGGCAGGCACTCATTGCTCCCGGAAATAAGCATACCTTACTGAAAAGAAGCGGTGCAAGATATTACGTGGAGGTAAAAGACGGTCCCCTGGTAAACCGACACAGACCCTCGGTTGATGTATTATTTCGCTCTACTGCCCGCTACGCCGGAAACAATGCAAGAGGCATTTTGATGACAGGCATGGGGGCCGATGGAGCAAAAGGACTACTGGAAATGAAACAGGCCGGTGCCCGCACAGCTGCACAGGACGAGTCCTCATGCGTAGTGTTTGGTATGCCCAAAGAGGCAATTAAACTGGGGGCTGCAGATAAGATACTTGCACTGGATAAAATTGCCGGTTTTATTCTCAATCACTGAAGTTATTAGCGGTTTAACAACCAAGGGTTTTCTACCTCTTTTGTTAGTTTAAGAAAATGTACTTTTGTACAGAAAGGGCCTGTGAGGTTAATGGAAAAAAGGGAAGACAAAAGGATTTATGGCAATCCATTCGGGCACTTTAAATTAATCATTGCTGAATGAATCATTTCCGGGGGAAACCCACCTATAAACAATATATTTTTGCTGCAGCCGCAGGTTTTCTTTGCCTTATTTTTTCCGGGTACGGCATAACTGTGATTTTGGAAACCACACAAATCAACATGGTTTGGTCGGTGTTGTTCCCTTTTATTATTGCCATTGCCTATGGCAGCAAAATGGGGGTTATATCAGGGCTATTGGGAGGAGCATGGTTCCCTTTTTTCCTCTGGCCTGACAACGGATATGCCAACCTGCTAACCTTCACCCTCATGATTATACTTTACGCCCTGGTAGGAGCCCTGCGACTGGGGCAGCTTCATGTGCTTTACAGGGTTGTTGTTTTAAAAATTTTGGGTGGAATGGCAGTGTTCTCTGTAATCATGGGCATGGCCTACCTCTTCGGGCATAACACGCTACTTGCTTTAAACCCTCCCTTCTGGTATTCCGACACCCGGACAATCCTCTCTCAAGAGGTACTCATGGGTTTTTGGGTGAAAAATATTGTTGGTTATTTCTTTACGCTACTGGTAGCCGAACAACTGCTTCGCCTTCATGTAGTGCGAAAAATCCTGGGGCTGCAAACCGCAAACCGGTTGAAATATAATTATGTGATTTTACTGGGTGCTCTGGCTGTGGCACTGGGTATATGGGCACTTTTTGTCATCCTCACGCATACACTGATTGCACCTGCGGAAGGCTCCTTTGCTATTTATTCACTGGCATTTATGGTGCTTATCTGGTGTGGAATACTGGTAGCTCGTATCCTGATGAGCTACCAGGAAAATCAGCTGGAGGCAGAGGAAAGGCTGCTAGGAGTATTTGAGTCGGTTAATGTGGGTATTGGCATTACCGATTTATCAGGTCGCTATGTGCAGTTCAACAGCTGGTGGGCCCAAAGCCTTAAGTATAATGTGGCTGATATGCGGGGCAAAACAAACATCGATATTACGCACCCTGAAGATGTTTTGAAAAGTAAAAAATATTTTGATGATTTGATAAGCGGAAAAATTAACAGCTATCGCCTGGAAAAGCGCTACATAAAAAAAGATGGCGAAATCCTGTGGGGCGATATATCGGTATCGGCCATCAGGGATGAAGATGGCAATATTTTGCAGGTAGCCGGGGTAATTAATGATATTACCGATAAAAAGGCCGTGGAGAAAGCCCTTATTGATGAAAAGAATTTTTCCAATAAGCTTATTGAATCATTGCCCGGTATCTTTTATCTGTATTCTTATCCTGATCTGAAGCTAATCCTTTGGAACAGCATCATGGAGGAAATGTCAGGCTTTACGCATGATGAAATGAAAGGGCGGTATATTGCCGAATGGGTACCCTATGAAGCCCGTGAGTATTTACTCCGTGCCGTGGAAAATGTGATGCAGGAGGGTAGTGCAACCCTGGAGGCACCCATATTGGGCAAAAACGGCAAAGCCACTCCATTTATGTTAAACGGTACAAGGCTGGAAGCTAATGGCCAGGTTTACCTCATGGGCTACGGGGTAGATATTTCGGAAAGAATCAAGGCAGAAAGAAACCTAAAGGCTATAGAAGCCCGGCAGGCGGCAATGATTTCGAATATTACAGATGTAATTGCTATCGTTGATAAAGAAGGATATATTCGCTATAAAAGCCCCAATATTAGCAAGTGGTTTGGTTGGGAAGTGGACGATGTTTTGCATACCCCGGTATGGAATAACATTTACTCAGCCGATCTGGAGCGCGTTAAAGCATTTTTTGAAAGAATTTTGCGCGAGCCCAACGCTTCTGATGCAATAGAGTGTCGCTATAAAGGTAAGGATGGAAGTCATAGGTGGATTGAAGCCTTTGTTACCAACTGTATAAATTACCCCGATATTCAGGGCTTACTGATAAACTACAGAGATATATCGGAACGCAAAAAGGCCCTAAGGCTGGAACAGGAAGTGCAGGTTGCCCGCAAGTCGGCAGAGTTTAAACAAAAGTTCCTGGCCAACATGAGTCATGAGATACGCACCCCGCTCACAGGAGTGCTGGGCATGACAGAGATAATGAGTAAAACTAAACTTGACAACGAACAAAGAGACTATCTCAACACCTTGCTCAATTCGGGCGAAAACCTCAAAGAAATCATAAACATCATACTGGATTACTCCAAAATTGAGGCCGGGCAGGTGAGCCTGAAAAAAAGTGATTTTGCCCTTACGGGATTGTTCAAGGAAATGGAGGATTTGTTTAACTCCATTTGCCACAAACCCATTTCATGGCAGTATGAAATAGACAACATGGTGCCTGCTATTCTCCGAACTGACAAACAGCGTCTGGGGCAGGTCGTCAGGAATCTTTTATCCAACGCGGTAAAGTTTACCGAGCAGGGCGAGATTTGCCTGAAAGCATTTGTTTTAAAGGAGTTTGTAAAAGAAGAAATGCGACAGCCGGGTACAGAAATTACCATAAGGGTAGAACTCACCGATACCGGGGCCGGCATCCCTGCTGAAAATATGAAAAAGCTCTTCAATCCCTTTTTTCAAATTGACGACCACTATGCCCGCGATGTGGATGGTACAGGGCTCGGTCTTGCCATAAGCAAAGAGCTTGTGAGCCTGCTGGATGGTGAAATAGGAGTGAAAAGTGTAGTGAAAAAGGGCAGCAAATTCTGGTTTACATTTAAGGCTGAAGTGGTAAGCAACGACAAGGATGCGGTTTCTATTGCAGAGAAATTTGAGGCCTTACCCCATGTAAAAGCATTAAACATTCTTTTGGCAGAAGATAAGGTGATAAATCAAAAAGTGATTCGATTGCTGCTTGAAGCCGGGGGGCATAAAGTTACCATTGCCGCTAACGGAAAGGAAGTTCTGGATAAATATAACCCCGGGCAATTTGAACTAATTCTTATGGATATTCAGATGCCCGTGATGGATGGAATTGCTGCCACACATCAATTGCAGAAAACCCATGCCAATGTGCCTCCCATTATTGGCCTGAGTGCCAATGCTTTTGAAGGCGACCGGGAAAAGTATATGAGCATGGGTATGGATGAGTACCTTACCAAGCCTTTAAGAATGAATGACTTTAATACCTTGGTAAAGAAGCTTTTTCAGGCTAGTGATGTTTCGTCCTGATAATATTACCGTTCCTATTAAAAAATGCCGTGTTATACGGTCGTTTATAATTTAAGGCTTGATTACTTTTATGTTGACAAGTCAATGCTTTCCCGATAAAGAGAAATGAGTATAATTTAGTATTAAATAATGAAGCAGGGTTACAATAGCATAGTAAGTATCCTGATTATTCTGTTGTTGACAGGGTCTTTATTATTTTCAAACATCCTGCTGGCAGACAATGACAAGCACAGGGTACTGGTATTACACGCTTATCACCAGGGCTACGAGTGGAGCGATGAAATAAGCAGAGGAATTACTGAAACCTTTGGGACCTTAGCACCCAATGTGGAAATTTACTTTGAATATCTGGATGTAATACGCCGACCTGCACCCGGGCAGCAGTTGCTTTTGCAGGAACAATTCAAAGCCCGTTTTGAAAAGGAAAAATTTGAAATAATCATAGTGGCTGATGATGCTGCTTTCAATTTTGCTCTTGAGCTTGAACCCGACTTATTTCATGATGTACCCTTAGTTTTTACCGGGGTAGATGATTTCACGCCTGAGCGTATCAAAAACATTCGCAGTTTTACAGGGATTGAAGTGAAAGCCTCGGTGGAGGAAACCGTGCAACTGGCTTTGCGTTTAAGCCCTGATGCCAAAAGGCTGGCCGTAATATCAGGCAGCAGACTTACCGAAAAAATATTTTTGCAGCAGTTCGAAGAAGCAAAACCTTTTTTTGAAGACCAGGTAGAAGTTATCTACCTCACAGGAATGGAGGAGGATGAACTTGCCCGGGAACTGAGAAACCTCCGGGAGGAAGATCTGATTTTATACCTTTCTTGGTTACAAACGCCATCCGGCAACTATTTTTCCCCCTCAGAGGCGCTTAATATAATCACTTCGGCTACCGACAACCGTATCTTCGGAATCCGTGATTTTACGCTTTCTCATGGCGTTATCGGGGGCAAGGTAGTATATGCCTACAACCATGGCGAAACAGCCGCCTTAATAGCGCTGGACTTGCTGAAAGGAACAAGCATCCATGAAATTCCAAGCATGCATGCCAGTCCCAATCAATATCTTTTTAACGGGAAACTACTTGCAGAGTACGGCATTTCCGAAAAACTGCTTCCCGACAATTCATTTATTATTAATCGCGGTACCGATTACCTTATTGAAACCTGGGGTCAGATTGAAAGGGATGGTTTTATCGGGTATGATATTTTTGAAAACCACGGAGTGCCCATGCTTTTAATTGATGCACGGGCGGGCGTTATCATTGATGGCAACCGGGCTGCCTTCAACTTTTATCAATACCCCGATTTAATCGGAATGAATATTTCTGCCATCAACCTGCTTTCCGAAGCCGATATTCTGGCTGAAATAGACCGTGCCCGAAGGCTACGTAATAACTTTTTTCAGTTCAGGCATTTACTGGCAAACGGCGAAGAAAGAGATGTAGAGGTGTATTCTTATCCTTTTGAAGTGGCCGGCACAGAGTTATTGTTTTCCCTTGTGGTAGATGTCACCACGCGCAATCTTGCTGAGAAGAGGGCACGTACCACTGTTTACTGGGTGGTATGGCTGAGTATTCTGTCAATACTTATCCTTTCGGTTTTTATTACCGTGTTGTCTATAAATATCCGCAGACGGGTGAATACCGAAAAAAGACTTGTAAAAAGCGAGCAGCGTTTCAGAAACCTTTTTAACAATGTGCAGGACATTGTA